>JAGGAA010000034.1 GCA_017889675.1 Bacillota bacterium
TCACTCTGTTTTTAACGCTTTCGAAACTTATCTTTAAGCCAATCAATTAGCCCATACCTATCAGTAACCATTTCAACATAAAATGGCTCGTCCCCATCGGGAACTAAAATTACACCTAAACGGCGTTCACCCTGTTTAAACTTACTATTCTTATAGAAATCCTTGCCAGCTCGCTCGAAAGCCATACTGAACTCAGTCGGAGCTTGACTAATCGCCACTGCCAAATCATACCGGCTATTTATCGGCAAGCCAGCCACGTTAGTAATAATATCACCTGGTTTAAGCACATTAGCCGCCGGTGAGTCACCCACTGTGTCAAGCACCATAAGCCCATAGGGCGGCGGTACAAAGCGGGGCGGTGCCGCCAGCTCACGACGATTATCCATTTGAATAAGCAATTCATGACCAAGCGGCGACAAAACCGCGGCGACAACTTGCAGCCAGGTGTATTTTGCTGATAAAAGCGCCAGTACTAGCAGGAGAATGCTGTAACCAGCCAGATGTAGTGCGGAATTCCACCGACGCTGCTGCGGCAGACTGGCTATTGCCATGTCAGTATACCCCAGGGCAGCTACCACCGGCGCCAATACATAGATCCAGCTCGAACCAATTGGCGGCTCCTGCGACATGGCAAGTAGCGGCCACCACTGCGGCATGCTGTCACCAGGCGCAGTGCCTGATGGTACGGTAACCGCTGCCAGAATAACCAACGGCAATGGCCAGAAATTCTGCAAACTAAAGCCGCCCACCAACCGGCCATCTTGTTTTTTTACAATCATTGGCATTGCACTGTAGCCACCACTAATGGCTATTAACAGACTCTCGGTAATATGCAATACAGCTACTAGGGCCAGCAATTGAGGTACATTAACCTCCGGCCAGCCAAAAATAATATTAGCCAAAGCCACCAGACCGCCAGCATAAGCAAAACACAAAAACCGCATATTGATCAACATCAGCACCAACGCTACCGGCCAAATATAATTGAAAGCAAGCTGATTCAACGTAACACCAACAAGTGTCAGCAAAAAGCTGCCAATACTGCCGCCGATAAGCCCATATACCCCGGCCAGCAAGATTTGCTGCGGCAAGCTGTAGTTGTAAACCCCGAACATTCGCCGCTGACTTTTTTGCATCTGCCGATACTGATAGCCCACTAATGCCAAAATTAGCCAAAAGTTAGCGTCCATGACTACATCCCAAACACCACGAATAATGAGTAAACTTAAATCAGCCCAGGGAAACAACTTGTCTCACCTCAATGTATTCTATATGTATGCAAACAAGGGTTGGTTTATAAAATTATAAACCAACCCTCAGCTTTTGTACAATCCTACATTTTGCCTTTCAAAACCTCAAGGGCTTTATCCAGCTGTACATCCTTATCTCTGCTTTCCGGCAATTCAACTACAATATCTGGTTCAATCCCCACACCATTAATGGACCGGTCTTTCGGCGTCAGGTACTTGGCAATGGTCAGCTTAATGGCCGAACCTTCATCTAAGCGAATAATGGTCTGAACAGACCCCTTACCATAGGTCTTGGTACCAATCAGCGTACCTACCCCCGTATCCTGGGCCGCCCCGGCTACAATCTCTGAGGCGCTGGCACTACCGCCATTAACCAAGATAGCGATCGGATATTTCGTAGCCTCCAAATTAGAAGAATGAGTTTCGCGTCGACCATCGCGGGTAACTACCGAAACCACCGGACCCTTAGGAACAAACTGGCTGGCCACCTTGACACTCTCATCCAAAAGTCCGCCAGGATTATCCCGCATGTCAAGAATCATGGCTTTCATTCCTTCTTTTTCCAGTTCCTGTAGTTTACGAGCAAAATCATTGCCCGTATTCTCATTAAACATGGATATCCGAATATAACCAATATTATTATCGAGCATCTTGCCAGCCACAGTTTTAATCTGAATGTTAGAGCGGGTCAGGGTATAATCTTGTACCTCCTGCCCGCGCATAATGGTTAATACAATCTGACTGCCTTCTGTACCCCGAATCTTGTTGACCGCTTCATCTAGCACCATTTCTTTAGTATCCTGACCGTCAATCTTAATAATCTGGTCACCGCTTTTAATTCCGGCTTTTTCACCAGGCGTACCCTCAATCGGAGCAATCACGGTAAGCAGTTTATCCTTAGTACCAATAACAATACCCACCCCGCCAAAGGAGCCTTCGGTCTCAATCATAAATTCTTTGAACATTTTGGCGTCCATATAGATGGAATGCGGATCATTAAGGGACTTTACCATCCCTTTAATAGATCCGGCCATCAGTGTTTCTACCGGTACTTCTTCTACATAACGGGACTTGACAACCTGAAGCGCTCTCAGCACCTTCAATGTGCTGACAACATCAGACGACCAGGCATTCATCAGATATAAAAATCCGGCCGATGTCGCCAAAAAAGTCACTAACACCACTACTACTGCGCCAAAAAGTATTTTACGGCGGCTCAATCAATACACCTCGCAAAAGTCGCGGTTTTGCTACCGGACTTATCCCTTTTTCTTCTTATCCTTTTAACTATATGTTAAACTGCTTATAAATATTCTTGCCATTCATTTTCGTTCGTTAAGGCAAATAACTCATAGGGCTAACTGGTGTACCATTTTCCCGCACTTCAAAATGTAAATGCGGACCAGTCGAATATCCTGTCGAGCCAACGCGGGAAATTGTCTGCCCTTTCCTCACCCGAGCTCCCTCTTCCACTAGTAACTCTGAATTATGTGCATACAATGTCGATATACCGCCGCCATGATCAATAATAATGGCATTACCATAGCCACCCATCCAGCCACTGGACACCACTACGCCACTATCAGCTGCTGCAACCGCATCACCATAATCAGCGCCAATATCAATACCGCTATGGTAGCGTTCGGTGCCAAAAATCGGATGTGTCCGCCAACCGAAGGGCGATGTAATTGGGCCTGAGGCCGGCCACATCATCGCACCACTGCCGCCTGCCGGGCCAGCCGCATTACTACTAGAAGACTGAATTCGTCTAATCATTTGCTCAATCTGACTAGAGGTTTCCATGAGTTCCCTATAGGCCTGCTCAGCCGTATCACGTTCAGTTACAGCTGAATCCAATACTTTTTCCCGCTCATTTTTACTGGTCACAATAAGCGCCTTTTTCGTAGCAGCTTGCGCCTTAAGCTCACTAATAACTTCCTTGTCCCGTTCAAGCTCAGCCCGTTTCTGAACTACAAGCTCGCGTTCAGCTTTTACCTGAGCAACAAGATTGATGTCCAGATTAACAACCCGTTTTAACAACTCGGCCCTTGTCGTAAAATCAGCAAAGTCGGTAGCCCCAAATAGAACATCCAAGTAATTTACCTGACCGTTTTTATAGATATCGCGCATTCGCTTATTCAAAATCTGGCTACGCGCAGCCAGATTTTTTTCTACTTTTTCTAGCAGCGCCGTATTCACCGTTATCTGCTGCTCAGTGGCAGCCAGCTTAGATAAAATACTGTTATATTCACTGGTAGCTGTATCAAGATTGCTCTGAATCGACCGGAGCTGTTCAGAGACACTATCTACCTGTTGTTGTGCCTGAGCCGCTTTATTTTGCTGCGTCTCTATCTGCTGCTGAACATTCTCAAGTTCACGCTGTTTTTGATCAATCTCATCTGCGAGCGCCGTAGCTATCACACTTGTAACCAGTAAAATGACTAAAACTACTGATAAAATTCGTTTACTATCCAAAGTTCTCCCCCCTGTTACACCTTCATAAAACGCTTAAGCGAAATAGAACTGCCTAAAGCGCCGATGGCTGTGCCCACAACCAATAACACAATACTAATATGAGTCAAGAATGGGCTCTTGGGGATTAAAGGCAAAAATGCCAGGGATTCGTAGACCTTTTCGGTAAGGGTGCTATAGGTCTGGCTCAAAATGAGCACAGCACAGAGAGCTCCACTAAAGCCCAATATCATGCCTTCAATCATGAAAGGTAACCGGATAAACCAGTCGGTAGCCCCCACATATTTCATAATGCCAATCTCTCTCCGGCGGGCAAAAACGGTAATCCGAATGGTATTTGAAATAATGAACAAAGCCGCCAGAGCCAGAAAAACAATCAGGATAAGCCCAAAAATCCGAATCATTTTTGTCAGAGCAAACAATTTTTCAATGACTTCCTGTCCATATTTGGCATTTTCTACCCCTTTAAGCTGTCCAATCGCCTGGGACGCTGGCTTCACATACTCCGGCTTGTCTACTTTTACTTCAAAGGAATTAGGCAACGGATTGGTATCCCCTAGTGCCGTAAGCAGGCCTTGCTGCTCGCCTAAACGGTCTTTGAACTTAACCATAGCCTCGTCCTTATCAATAAACATTACCTCAGTCACACCAGGCAGCTTAGTTATTCTGGTGCCGATTTCCCGCATGTCCCGATCAGATAACCCATCTTCCATATATACGGTAATCTGTACCTGGGTTTCTAGCGTAGAGGCAATATGATTAAGGTTAAGCACCATCACCAAAAACATTCCCAAAATCAATAGTGACACTGCCACCGTGCTTACAGAAGCAATCCCCATAAGGCTGTTACGTCGTAGGGAAGACACTGCCTCGCGCACAAAATATTCAAAAGTTCTAATCTTCATAGCCGTATACTCCTTTTACCTGATCACGGACAATACGGCCTTTTTCAATAGCAATAACCCGTTTGCGCATCGCATCAACAACAGTTTTATCGTGAGTAGCCATAATAATGGTCGTCCCAGCCTTGTTAATGGTATCAAATACCTTCATGATTTCCCACGAGGTATCAGGGTCCAGATTGCCTGTAGGTTCGTCAGCAATGACGATAACCGGATTATTGACAATGGCCCGGGCAATAGCTACCCGCTGCTGCTCACCGCCTGACAGTTCTGACGGGTAGGTACGCACCTTGTGCCTGAGCCCCACTAAATCGAGTACATTATGCACCCGTTTTTGCATCTCCCGGCGCGGCGCTTCAACCACCTGCATAGCAAAAGCCACATTATCATATACCGTTTTATTGGGCAACAAGCGATAATCCTGAAATACTACGCCCAAGCTCCGTCGTAAATAAGGCACGTCCTTGGGCAGCATCTCTATGACATTCCGTCCGTTAACAACAAGCCGACCTCTTGTGGGCAGTTCTTCACGCAAAAGCAACTTAATGAATGTCGATTTCCCAGCGCCGCTCGTACCCACGACAAAAACAAACTCACCCTTGTGGATATCTACCGTAACCTCGGCCAACGCAACTGAGCCGTTGCTGTATACCTTCGACACTTCATTCATGTAAATCAATCGTAGAATACCTCCAAACTAAATTCAAAGACCAAAACATATAGAATATTCGACGCCGATAGACAAAACCCTCCTTTTTCGCCGTATTATTTCCCGCCTCTACAGGCGGCATCAGTTCAGGTGGAGTAGACTCTCCAACTGAACCCCCGATGTTTCAGCTTTGCTGAAACGAGTTCACTTCACTTCAGCAACTCCATCGTATACAAAGTCGTCAATCCTAACACACTTAATAAACCAAAATACCACCATGCCACCTGCAACCGCTGCATCGCTGTCAATTGATAGTAGCTGTGATCCAGTGGTTCTTCGCCCCGCCACAATTCAAACAGTGAAAACAAAAAAATAATCAAAACTAAGATGTTATAGGTATACAAGAACACAACACCAATAACAAAACTGCCAATCCACCAAAGCCGTGGCGAGATGGCAGCTGCAATGCGTTCTCCGTCCAGTGGAGCGCAGGGAATAAGATTAAAAATATTTAACAGGCAGGCGGTATACGAAAGTACCAGCATTAGCGTGCTATTGCTCCACAGGTAAAAAGCCAAACATACTAATGCACTCAACGTCCCGGTTGCGGGACCGCCAATGGCAATATTAGCTGTCATTTTAGCATTGATGGGTGGACGGTTTAAGCTAATAACAGCACCAATAAAGGGAATAAAGGTGGGACCGTTGGCTCTGAGCCCAACAATGCGCGAGGCTGCAATATGACCTAATTCATGAACCAATAACAACATAATAAAGCCAATACCAAACTTAACACCAAAGGCGAGCGCATAAAAAGCCAGCGATACCAACATGGATACAGCCATAGAAAGAGCACCGTCCACCTGGAATAGCGCCAGCAACCCTACTATCCCGATCCCGGCTCGGCGCAATACTCGCCGCCCCAGATTGATGACCTTCCAGCAACTCACAGCATCCCTCCTCCCGGTGATCAGTTGAGTACCCTCAAAAAAATAGTAATGCTATAGTCCACGATACCTTTAAACCTTTGCGTACTTTGCAGTAACAATCCTTAAAATAGGCTTGGTTTTGGGCTATAGGGTTAGGTTTGTGGAACCACAAAAGGATACAACGAGCGCAAAGGGTTACGAAGTTAAGAAAGTTATACTTTCTTTCAGGACAGAAAAATCCCGCACATACATCATAGATATGCATGTGCGGGATTTTTTATTATATTACGCGTTTTTGCGGCTAACTACCTTTTTAACTGCAGCAACAATTGCTTCTTCTGTCAAATTATATTTTTTCAGCAAATCACCTGGTGTCCCTGACTCGCCAAACGTATCCATGACACCTAGTCGTTCTAACGGAACAGGTGCATTTTCAACAAGTACTTCGGCAACAGCGCTGCCAAGGCCACCGATAATGCTGTGTTCTTCACAGGTCACAATGGCACCTGTATCATGGGCGGCGGCAATAATAGCCTCTTTATCAATCGGTTTAATAGAGGCCATATCTAGTACCCGTGCGCTTATTCCCTGGGAAATAAGCTGCTCAGCTGCATGCCGTGCCGGAGCCACCATGACCCCACAGGCGATAATCGTTACATCTGTGCCCTCTGTTAACAACGCGGCTTTACCAATACGGAATTCATAAGCTTCACCAAAAATATCAGGTACTGCTGCCCGTCCCAGTCGAATATATACTGGACCATGATACTCAGCAGCAAAATCAATGGCTTGCTTAGTCTCAGTGGCATCAGCAGGTACAATAACCGTCATATTCGGCAATACTCGCATGATAGCAATATCCTCAATAGACTGATGAGATGCGCCGTCTTCGCCGACAGTCAAACCGGCATGAGTTGCAGCTATTTTAACATTGAGCTGCGGATAACAGATAGAATTACGCACTTGTTCAAATGCGCGGCCGGTAGCAAACATGGCGAAGGTTGAAGCAAAGGGAATTTTGCCAGCAGCGGCTAGACCGGCGGCAACCCCCATCAGATTCTGCTCGGCAATGCCGACATTGAAAAAACGGTCAGGATGCGCTTTGGCAAATACATTGGTTTTGGTGGACTTAGACAGGTCAGCGTCCAGTACCACAACATTTTTATTGCGATCGCCCAGATCCTTTAATGCTAAACCGTAGGCTTCGCGAGTTGCGAGATTACCCATTTTTATTTTTGCACCTCTTTCAATGGATGCTGGTTCTGAACGCCCATCTGCGTTGTTGCTCCTGCGATCCGTTGCTCAACGTACCGCGAGTACGTCTCCGCTACGGTTCTCGGTGCGCCTAGCATCTGGGCATTCATAACCAGCATCGTATATATTCATGATTTCTTTTAAACCTATTAATCGTCCATAGCCTCTAATGCGGCTAAGAATGTCGCGCACTCTTCGCGTGAAGGGGCTTTGCCGTGCCACTCGGCGCGGTTTTCCATTTGGCAAACGCCTTTGCCTTTGATGGTTTTAGCCACAATCATGGTCGGTTTGTCTTTTACTGTCTTGGCTGTTTGAATGGCATCATAGATGGCATTATAGTCATGACCGTCAATAACAATTACATTCCAGCCGAAAGCTTGCCATTTTTCAGGGATCGGCAGCGGTGACATGACTTCGCTAATCGGGCCGTCAATCTGCAAACCGTTAAAGTCAACAAAAGCCGTAAGGTTGTCCAGCTTATAATGCGGGGCAAACATAGCAGCTTCCCATACCTGACCCTCTTCCAGTTCCCCGTCACCTAACAAGGCATATACCCGGTAATCCCGGGCATCCAGTTTACCAGCCAGGGCCATACCATTGGCAGCGCTCAAACCTTGTCCCAACGAGCCAGTGGACATATCTACACCAGGAACATTTTTCATCTCAGGATGCCCTTGCAAGCGGCTGTTAATCTTGCGTAACGTCAATAACTCTTCCTTGGGCAAATACCCTTTCTCTGCCAGTGTGGCATAAAGCACTGGTGCCGCATGGCCTTTGGAGAGCACAAACCGATCGCGGTCAGCATCCTTAGGCTTAGCCGGGTCTACCTTCATTTCGGCAAAATAGAGCACCGTTAAAATATCGGCCGCTGATAAGGAACCACCTGGATGACCTGATTTTGCTTCAGTAACCATACGTATAATATTGCCCCGAATGGATTTTGCATGCCCGGCAAGCTCAGTAAGCTGCTGCTGCGTTAGTTTTTGTGTCATTCTTTCAACCTCCTATAGTCCTTTAAGGTTAACCCTACAATGTTTCAGCTAGCTGAAACGAGTCCACTACTACTAGGTTTGCACTAAGCAATATTAACATGCCAAGGCCTGAAACTGGCTAGAAATGTCCAGCTGCGAGGCGCGACGAGGACGTACCCGTAGTCGTACTGGGAAGTACGTCGGAGGGAACGCCCACAGGAGTAACGAAGCAGATGGGCGTTTATAGCCTGTTTCAGCGATGGGTGGTGAAACCCTCACCCAGCACCTCATGTGCATCAGTAACAATAACAAAAGCTTGGCTAGCGCCGCGGCCTGCCAAAAAGGTCACGCCCCGCCCGAGCTCAGTCATAATGGCCTCAGACACCTTCGCTGGCGATTGTGACATAATGAAAAAAGCTTTGGCATTACTTGAACCTTCCTGCACCAAATCAATGATTTGGGTGGTAACAAATAAAGATATAAGTCCATATAATGATAATTCAGCACTGCCAAACACAATACCGGCTGTAACAATGACGAAACAGTCAACACTCAGCAGTGCCTGACCAATACTGATCTTCGTTAATTTATGAATAATGGCTGCTGCCAAATCAGTACCAGCTGTTGTTCCCTTAAATTTAAATACAATGCCCATACCAACACCGGCAAGCACACCGCCATATAAGGAGTTAAGCAGTAGATCATGGGTGAGAACAGGTACAAATGGTGCGGTTAAATCAATGCTGGCCGCTAAGATGCCGGCACCTAGCAGCGTATTAAATCCAAAGCGAGTTCCCAAGATTTTAACACTAAGAAAAAACATGGGAATATCAAAGGCCAGCATAGTCATGCCGACTGGCAACCCAAACGTATGGTGGAGCACTGTGGCTAGGCCGCTAATGCCGCCTGCCGCAACCTTATTAGGGATTAAAAACATATTAAGAGCCAATGCCGTAATCACTGTCCCCAGCACAATTCCCAAATAGTCACGCAGCCACTGCCGCTTTACCATCGCCACCCCTCCTTACTTTTTCACCAGGCTGAGCGCGAGTTCGGCATTTAAAAAAGCTTTGTTACGCAAAATGTTAATACGATCCTCCCGCTCCCGGTTCGGCTGTTTACGTTCATCCCACATCGCGCGTATCCTGGTCATCAGGTTATCGGCCGTTACCGATTTTAAGGTCCCGACATGTCGTTCGCCAATCGTCTCCAAAAAACGGTCAATTTTGGGATCATAGGATATACCAGCCATTGGTACATGCATAACGGCAGCAAAAATAAGTGCATGCAGTCTAATACCAATTAATAAATCCAAATTACCAACAAGTGAAAGTAACTCACTTGTAGTATATTCACCTGGCAGCACACTCGCTTTATTATTCATGCGCCTGGCAATCTTTTCAGAAACCCCCAGGTCATCAGGCCACTGCATAGGAATAAATACAACCTTGGCCCCCAGTTCCTCAATCATCAGGTCAGCCGCATGGCCCATCACCTGTTTGAAATGGCCCCAGTCTTTCCATTCCCGCACAGAGATACCAATTAATGGCGCCACGCCTTCTTGTCCATGTTTTTTTAGAATGCTGCGGCCAATGAGTTTATCCACTGGATGCATGGCCAAAACTGGATCAGCCGTTATATGAACAGGCGGCGCAGTTACCTTTAACCGCTTTAGTTCCTCATAAGAACCATCATCACGAACAGTAATCAAATCGACCATATTGCCAATATAGCGCATGGCCCCCTGGGCCAAGGTTCCTCGTACCGGACCAATTCCTTGCGCGTACAGCATAACCGGCTTACCCAGCTTTTTGGCCAGCATCATAATACTCAGATAATAGTAAAGACTGCGGTCACTGGTCACATCCTGCAGCAAGCTGCCGCCGCCGCTGATTAAGAGCTGGCTTTTGGCTAGCACCTTGGCAATCTCCGGGTAATTCAAACGATAGACAGCAGCTACGCCGTGCCGCCTTCTCGTATCTTCCGGATTACCGGAAATGACCGTAATTTTAATATTAGGTTCAATATCGGTTAAAGCCTCAATCATCGCCGCCAACATCGCCTCGTCGCCCGCATTGGCAAAACCATAATAGCCTGAAACAACAATATCACTCATGGGCAACCGTACTCCTTCCCAAGCGAGTGATTACGGCTTGAACCAGATACACGCCAACAACCGCTACTATGCCAATGATTGCACCTAAAACCATGCCGTCTAAGCCCCGAACGGTGGACATTAGTACCGGGGTCCGCAAATGCGCAAAAGTCTCCACAAGTGAACCCTGAGCAATAGTCGCTACTACGATCAGCAAGTATTGCACCAGGCGCGGCCATTGGCGATAGACAGCCATGACTGCCAACAAAAAGGCCGGATGTCCGATTAAGAACTCTTTTCCCCTTGGCCGAGCGTACAGAAGCTGCTCTAATAGTGCCCTGAGTTTAAGTTCAATCCCCAGTATCGGTACACCGGCCGTATGTCCTGAACGGCCAATATACACCCAAGCCGCAAATGCAGCCATGCCAACCAATAGCAAGGTTTTCATAGTTACCGGATAATTCAAGATAGTAGTTACCTGACGCCACAAGCCTCTAGCATCTTTCAATTGAACATTGTCAAACAAATTATAGCGAGTTAAGTACACCATAGTAACTAATAGCATTGGGGCGACAAACGTGAGCTTTACTCCCCGGAATATTTCCATTTCAAGAAAAAAGCGCACATCGCTAAGCACAGCGCCTAAATAGAGACCACCTGCCAGAGAAACAAACGTAGTAATTACAACAGCGCCCAAACCAGCGGTAATAATTTTACCCAGAGAAGCCGGACGTTCAAACAGACCAGTCGCCTCCAGCTGCCGCCAATGATCCAGCTGCCAAGTCATAGCCAAAGCCGGAAAAACACTGGCACTGGCCAGCGCAACCATCTGACGGCTAAGCGTACCGCCGCCCTTAATAATCGGGAAGATCAGCAGCACTGCCACTATAGCGGTAAGCGCATACTGCCAGCGGGCACCAAAGGGATAGACTAAAGACAAAAACAGTACCCCAGCCGCCGTTGCTCCAAGCGCAACAAAAGCCAAGAGCCATGGTGCAGGAAAATACGGGTTATAGGTACCCGCCCGACCAAGACTGAAGCCCTCAGCCACTAAAGCTCGTTTAACACCTGACACATAATCCAGATTAGTTTCAGTCAGAGTTTTGCCTGGCTCTGGCTTATCATACCGGCGCAGGAGATTGATCCGGATATTCCGTTCCTGATCAGCCAGCGCCCAACGTTGAATAGCTTCAGCTGATTTTAATTTAACCTGCTCATCTTTGGGAATAACATAAACCCGGGCAGACTGATAGTTATTGGCAGTTGCCAGTTGAGTAAGCCCTTCCTGTTTAAGAAACTGCAGTTGCAACGGATGCTCAATCATGGCTAAGGTCAGCTGTCGTTCGCGAAACTGGCTGGCCGTAAGTGGCAATAGATCTGGATAACCTAAGACCTCCTCACCAGAAAACATGATCGCACTCAGGTTATTAACCGTTGCCAAGCGCTGAAACACTGAATCGATATCTGCAGGAGTTACCTTAGTATAGTTTGTTGGACGGGCAATTACGTTAAAGCCCAGCTTGTCAACTACAGCAAGTTCTGCTGAAGATAGCCCCAAATTCCACTTCACAACTTTTTCAAAATTGGCTTTGGCTTCCAACACCGGACGCTCACCATCTGCCAGCAACGTTACCCTGTCAGGTCCCAAACGGCGGCTTAAGTCAGCCATCACTTCCTGGAATACTTGTTGATCTTGCCCAACGACATATACATCCTCAGCCTGGATCTTACCTTCGGCAATTAAATTGCGCCAAAAGGGATCGGCTAGCGTGCCGGTATTTTTCTGGTGAAGAATATCTGCACCAGGCAATGCCGTTATTTTGCCGCTTTTATTGAGTTTTTCCAGAGTAGCTTCATACACGGCCAAGCTAGTAATGCCAGCCTCTTTAAATTGCTTAAACATGTCAATTGGCCGGACACCCTCAATTTGCGCTAATTCCACAACATCTTCATATTCCATAACCACTTCAACCGTGGAATTGGCCTGTTCAACCGTGTGACGCTGCCAATCGATAGTAAGGGACGCCAATAGGCCAACAATGACTACGCCAATTAGCCATTTGTTATATGTAAAGGTTGACAAAATTTCTCCACCCTTTTTGAAACCGCCAATATCGAGGCAGTTTCGATAATTATATGGTATATGTACTATTCCCAAAATCCAGCACAAGCTTGCACCAATACTAATTCCGGTTATCGGTATAAATAATAACCTGGCCCTGTTCCATAACAACATCCCGCACATTCACATTAAATGGCAATTTTTTCAGATCCACTAATGGCAGTTCTGTCAGCAGCGAGCCGCCGATATTGCCAACAGGGGTATTGTTCAGCCAAAACCGGTCAGTAACAAACATAATTCGTCGATTCTCACGATCACTTGCAATCCGGCCTTCCATCTTGACATCAACTCGGGCAAGACCACCCACGGTTAATGCGCTGCTCACCTGGATTTTCCCCGGAGTTATCGTTACAACTGAATTTTTTACCCCTTTGACTGAGCTATTGAGAAAAGCAGCCAATTCCTCTTGCCCGATGGTCGCTGTAAGCTCAATATCTTTTACTTGTTCAAGTACCAGTTTTCTGCTCTTCAATAGTGACTGAATATCCACCTTTACATCACTTAAACTAACATGCATATTGCGAAAGGTTATTTTCTCAGTCTTAGCCTCGCTAACATCTGCCGTCACACGGTCAAAATTACCATCAAGCATAAACACGGCCGGGATTTTATCCACCCTAGCGGTCACTTGCTTACTGCCTGTCAGCTCGCTGATCCCATGGGCCACAGCATCTGACACCACCTTAGGTAGTGCGACTTCTATGGCCGCTATAACCATAACCAGAAACAGAACAATGGTTGTAAAGCGCTTCATAGGGTTAACCCCCCCTTAGAAAAACTTTCTCTCACTTTTCATCTTAATCACTAAGTCAAGACTTCCGCCGCTACAGGCGGCGTCAGTTCAGGTGGAGTAGACTCTCCACCTGAACCCCTGATGTTTCAGCTCTGCTGAAACGAGTTCACTCCTTACCATTAGCCTCACTTTTTAAGTAGGCTTCGATAAACAATTCAATTTCTCCATCCATTACCGCCTGGACATTACCTGTTTCGGCAGCAGTCCGATGGTCCTTCACCATATTATAGGGATGGAAAACATAGGATCTGATCTGACTGCCCCATTCAATGGCTTGGTATTCGCCACCAAGCTCGGCCTTCTTCTCTGCCTGCTTTTGCCGTTCCAATTCAAATAACTTGGACCGCAACATGCGCATGCACTGCTCCCGATTCTGAATCTGGGAACGTTCATTCTGGCATTGCACAACAACACCTGTCGGCAGATGAGTCATACGGACAGCTGAATCGGTTTTATTAATATGCTGACCACCGGCGCCGCTGGCCCGATAGGTATCTACCCGCAAGTCGACCGGATTAATATCAATATCTACCGAATCATCAATCTCGGGCATAACGTCGACAGCTGCAAATGATGTGTGGCGACGGCCACTGGCATCAAAGGGTGAAATACGCACAAGGCGATGTACCCCTTTTTCGGCTTTCAAATAGCCATAAACGTTGGTGCCACTAATCATCAGTGTCACACTTTTAACGCCAGCCTCATCACCTGCCAGAAAATCCATGGTTTCAACCTTGTAATTATTTTTTTCGGCCCAGCGCACATACATTCTAAGCAGCATTTGCGCCCAATCCTGGGCCTCGGTGCCGCCAGCCCCGGCGTGCAGAGTCAATATAGCATTATTTTGGTCATACTCACCAGATAACATCTGAGTCAGTTCAAGATGATCCAACTCTTGCTCCATGCTGGTAAGGCTGGCAGTTACCTCAGAATAGACACTCTCATCCTGCTCTTCCATCCCCAGTTGCCACAAGGTAGCCATATCACTGTGGCGACTAAGCAAATCACGATACTGACTAATACTGTCCTTCATGTGGGTGACCTCTTGGGCAATTTTTTGTGCCACAGCAGGATCATCCCAGAAGGTGGGATCACTCATTCTATCTTCTAGTTCTTCAATACGTTCCTTTTTACTGGCAACGTCAAAGAGAAGCCCTCATCTCGTCAATCCGTTTGGCCAGGGTCTCAATTGACCCGCGTAACTCTTCCAAAAGCACTTTCTCAACTCCCTATTACTACTATTTAGCACCACAACAGCGTTTGTATTTTTTACCACTGCCGCAAGGACATAATTCATTGCGGCCTGTTGTATCTGTATTAACAATGGGTTCTAGCGGCTGGGACTGTTCTTCGCCTTCTTCGCCGCCACGAGTGGCATGGGCTCCGCGCAAATGATCTTCCGGTTGGGCCTGAGATACAATATTGACCCTGAAAATATACCGGACAATATCTTCCTGGATATTTTCCATCATTTGCTGGAACATATCATAGCCTTCAATTTTGTATTCAATCAATGGATTTTTTTGGCCATATGCTCTAAGGCCAATACCCTGACGCAGCATATCCATAGCATCAAGATGCTCCATCCATTTAGCGTCAAGCGTTTTGAGCATAACAACTTTTTCAAGCTCACGCATATTGTCAGAGCCGAATAAATCTTCCCGTCCACTATAGGCAGCCTGGGCTACACGCACAAGTTCCTCCCTAAGCTCGAAACGGCTTAGCTTCTCAAGTTCCTCCTGCTTAAGCCCACCAACAGGCGCAAAAAAACCTTCACAGTATTCAATCAGGCCGGCATAATCCCATTCTTCAGGATATATCTTTTCATCAGCATATCCATCCATACCATAATCAATGACTTTTTCAATCATCATATCGATATTCTCTTTGAGGTTATCCCCGGTCAGGATTTTCTTACGCTGGCTGTAAATAACCTCACGCTGTTGATTCATGACATCATCATATTCAAGAACATATTTGCGGATATCGAAGTTACGCGCTTCCACCTTTTTCTGTGCCTGTTCAATCGAACGGGTAATCAGCGAATGCTCAATCGGCTCGTCTTCTTCCATACCCAGTTTATCCATGATGCTGGCAATATTATCTGAGCCAAACAGACGCATCAGATCATCTTCCAGCGATAGGTAAAACCGCGTGGACCCCGGATCGCCTTGACGCCCGGCCCGGCCGCGCAGCTGATTGTCAATCCGGCGACTTTCATGGCGCTCGGTGCCAATAATACGGAGGCCACCCAAGTCGCTAACACCCTCACCCAGCACAATATCAGTACCACGGCCAGCCATATTAGTAGCAATGGTTACCGCCCCAGCCTGACCGGCTTGCGCCACAATCTGAGCTTCCATTTCATGAAACTTAGCATTAAGTACATTGTGCGGCACACCTTTTTTCTTGAGCATAGCCGACAATTCTTCTGACTGAACAATCGAGGTTGTACCCACAAGCAGGGGCTGACCCTTGCTATGGAGTTCAGCAATCTCATTAACAACCGCCCTGTATTTGGCGCGTTTGGTTTTATAAATGACATCAGGTAAATCCTGCCGCTGCATCGGACGATTGGGCGGAATGACAATAACATCAAGATTATAGATTTTACGGAATTCAGATTCCTCAGTTTTAGCCGTACCGGTCATGCCAGCAAGCTTCTTATACATCCGGAAATAATTCTGGAACGTAATAGTAGCCAGCGTTTGGCTTTCCCGTTCCACTTTAACGCCTTCCTTGGCCTCAATGGCCTGATGCAGACCTTCCGAGTAGCGGCGGCCAAACATTAACCGTCCGGTAAACTCGTCAACAATGACAACCTCGCCCTCTTTAACCACATAGTCCTTATCCCGCTTCATCAACGCATGCGCCCGCAGTGCCTGATTAAAATGGTGCGACATCTCAATGTTTTCACTATCATAGAGATTTTTAACATTAAGCAGCTTTTCAGCTTTAGCCACGCCAGCCTCGGTCGGTGCTACCGTATTGGCTTTTTCATCAATGGTATAGTCATCGCCTGCTGTTAATTTTGGCACAACCTTAGCCAAAACAAAGTACATATCAGTAGACTTTTCTCCAGGGCCAGATATAATGAGCGGTGTCCGCGCCTCATCGACCAAAATACTGTCAACTTCATCGACAATCGAGTAATGTAGTGGCCGCTGTACCATTTGTTCTGCATAAATAACCATGTTATCCCGCAGATAGTCAAAGCCAAATTCATTGTTAGTACCATAGGTAACATCAGCGCTATAGGCCATTTTGCGTTCATCAAAGTCCAGACCATGAACAATGAGACCGACAGACAAACCAAGGTAGCGGTAGAGTTTCCCCATCCACTCACTATCGCGGCTTGCCAAGTAGTCATTAACGGTAACAACATGAACACCCTTGCCTGTCAAGGCATTGAGATATACCGGCAAAGTAGCTACCAGCGTTTTACCTTCGCCAGTCCGCATCTCCGCAATTTTTCCTTCATGTAAGGTGATACCACCCAACATCTGTACATCAAAGTGACGCATAGCCAAAACCCGGCGCGAGGCTTCCCGCACCACAGCAAATGCCTCCGGCAAAAGGTCATCAATCGTCTGACCCTTATCAAGCCGGCGCCTAAATTCAGCCGTTTTGGCAGTTAACGTAGTATCACTCATATTCTGCAGTTCGGGCTCAAACGCATTAATTTTTTCCACCAACTGGAACATGCGTTTAATTTCTTTTTCGTTATCATCACCAAATATGTTCTTCAAAAATTTAAACAAATTATCAACTCCCCAGCAAAAAAACAAATGTATTGCACAAGTAACTTAGACCGTTTAGAAATGCGCAACATCGCATAGATAGGCCTTTCTCCGCAGTCATGGGGTTAGTATGTGCCTAATATATGATTTTAACAGAAAGCTCGTGCAAAGTCAAAAACTGGATTGCTTGGAAAAGCGAGATTGCGACGCTACGCTCGCACTGACTGGGGCTGTAAGCCCTCGTCACTACAAGAATCACGAAACAATCTCGCTTGTTAGTTGTACACAGTAATTTTAACGCCAGTTATCTTAGCCTGGCTGCTGCTGACCAGGAGTAGTGAATTTACTACCCTTGACCGGCTCAATTTCATTCTCAACCCATACCGGGTTATGATGTTCAGCTTCATGAAGCGGCTGAGTTCCGTCACCAAACATGCACAAGAACTCGCCCCAATTGTAGATTCCGAGGAAGATATGGGCAAATACACTCAGTCCCAGGACGATACCAACCACCAAGTGCACCATATCAAACCAGTACATGGCTGCTTTAGGAGCTACT
>JAGGAA010000276.1 GCA_017889675.1 Bacillota bacterium
AGTAACTACATTGAATGTCAGGTCTCTGAACAGAATGCCGCCCAAATCCGTACAGGTATGCAGGTGAAGGTGACTATTGATTCGTTGGGGCAGGACTATCCTGGCACGATTATTTATGTGAGTCCGGCAAGTGATGCCAAGACTCAGGCTTTTACTGTCAGGCTGGCGCTTGCGCAGGGAGAATCGGCGATTAGAAGCGGTATGTTTGCTCATGCTGATATTACAGGATTACTTAGACCGCAGACTTTAGTTGTTGCCAAAACGGCTATTTTAGAAAAAAACGGCAAGAAATATGTATTTGTAATTAATGATAATAATCAAGCTGAACAACGTCTGGTGACAACCGGACAACGCAATGATGATTCTGTGGAGATTCTTACAGGCATTAACGATGGGGAGCGCGTGGCGGTCAGTAATATAGCCCGCCTTAAACAGGATACGGTGGTTGAAACGGAAGAACGAGGAAAATCCTTATGAATATTACTCGCTTTTCCATTCAACGTCCTGTAGGCATAACAATGATTGTTATGTTATTTGTGGTGCTTGGTTTATATAGCTTCTTTCACATCGGGGTTGAGTTATTGCCGGCACTAAATAATCCCTATTTCTCCATATCAGTTGAATATCCCGGCGCCAGTGTGGAGGAAGTTGAAGAAAGTGTTATTAAACCTTTGGAGAAGGAACTGGCTTCACTGACTCATCTACAGAAAATTCTTGCAATAGCTAAGCCGGAAAAAGCTACGATTGTATTAGAATTTGACTATACGGCCAATGCCGATATTGCGTCCATTGATGCGTCTAAGGCGATCAACCGGGTACGCAAAAATCTGCCAGATGAGGTCGATGAGCCTGTGATAATCAGGCGGGACGCCAACGCTGAGCCAATTATGGAAATTGCGGTAAAAGCCAAATATACGTTGTCTGATATCTATGGCAAGGCTGATCAGATTTTTAAAGAACGGTTGCAGCGGGCTGATGGTGTTTCTGATATTACAGTTGGCGGCGGCCGTGACCGGGAAGTGGCCGTTTTAGTTGACCGCGATAAATTAGCATTGTACAATTTGTCGCTAGATCAGATTGCAAACCGCATTGAAGAAAATAATCTGTTGCTGCCTGCTGGTTCGGTACACACAGATACGATGGAAAGTGATGTGCGTTTGGTCGCCCGTTACAATTCACCAGATGAAATTAAGCGAGTATATCTTGCTAATGCGAACGGTGCAGCTGTGCCGTTAACTGAGATCGCGGAGGTAATTGAGCAAGACAGTCGTGTAAGCCGTTATGCTAGGGTAAACGGGGATGATACGGTTTCTTTGAAGGTGTATAAAAACAGTGAGGCCAATATTGTCAATACTGTGAAGGCTGTACAAGTGCAAATGGCAGCGCTGCGCAGCGAATATCCAGAATATCAGTTTATAGTGGTGGCTAATGACGCTACTTATATTGATAAATCCTTGAAAAATACACTGACTGCGTTGGTCGAGGGCATAATTACTACTGGTTTAGTACTGTTTTTGTTCCTGCGCGGCTGGCGTTCAACAGTTGCGGTCATGATTGCGATACCTACTTCGTTAATCTCAACTTTTTTGGTTATGTATGCGGTAGGATTTACCTTTAATATGATGTCTTTAATGGGTATGGCTTTATGTATTGGGATATTAGTTGATGATGCGATTGTTGTGCTGGAAAATATTCACCGGCATCGGAAAATGGGAAAAATGCCGGCAGTAGCTGCTGAAGAAGGACGCAATGAAATTGGTATGGCCGCGATTGCGATGACCTTGTGCGATGTGGTCGTATTTTTGCCGATTGCCTTTATGACCGATATGACTGGTCAGTATTTTCGCCAATTTGGTTTAACGATTGTATTTGCCACGTTGTTTTCGTTGTTCATATCATTTACGCTGACGCCTATGCTGGCCTCACGTTTATTTGTCGCCGGGGCTGCGCCTGCGCTGACTTCAGGAAAAATATGGGCGTTTATGGACAGGCTAGAAACAGCAGCAGTTAAAAACTACGAGAAGCTGTTGTGTTGGAGCCTAGATCATGGTAAGCGGGTAGTTGCTGCTGTCCTTGTTTTGTTTATTGCTACTATTTTGTTGCTGCCAACAGGGATTATTGGCGCCGAGTATATGCCGCTGACAGATGAAAGCAGCTTCCAGATTTCTGTTGAATTACCAGTAGGTCAAAATCTGGAGATGACAGATGCGGTAGTGAATGAGTTGGAACAGTATATACTGACAATCCCGGAAGTGACTTATTGTTTAAGTGATATAGGTTTGGTCAGCAGTAACAAAGCCAAGCTGACTGTGCAGCTTGTTGGTAAAAGAGAACGCAGTCGCAGCGTTTGGCAAATTACTGATGCAACCAGAAGTTTTGCCAAAAATAATCTTCCCCAAGCAGCGGTACGAATTTCTGAATCAAAGTCATCGGTAGCCGGTATTTCGACAGGTGGCGGCGAAGAGCATTCCTCGCTATTGATTTATTTGCTGGGGTCAGATATGGAT
The DNA here is from genome assembly GCA_017889675.1 of Bacillota bacterium. Classification (GTDB taxonomy): domain Bacteria; phylum Bacillota; class Negativicutes; order Sporomusales; family Sporomusaceae; genus Sporomusa. The sequence goes on from JAGGAA010000276.1 coordinate 2,508, forward strand.
AGTTTGGTTAAATATTCCTATAAAATGCAAAAAATACTGACTAAGGTTACAGGTACTAAAGATATCCGGAGTAACTACCGGGTAGGGATTCCTGAATTCAAACTAACAGTCGACAGAGACCGGATGAAATTTTTCAATACCTCGGTGCAGGATGTTAAGGAAGCATTTTCTGGCGCTATTAGTGGGAAAAAGGCTGGCGTACTGCCAAATGACAGCCAAAATAATGGGCGGGATACCGATATTGTTGTTCGGCTCAAGGGCAGTGATAGTTTTAAACCCTCTGATCTGACAACCATTCCAGTTAAGGCTGATAATAAGACGGTATTTTTGGGGGATATAGCCCATATTGAAGAAAGCGTTGGCCCTACAGGTGTTACCCGAATTAATAAGCAGCGCACTGTTATTGTCCAAGCCAATGTAACTGATCGCCCGTTAAACGAAGTGGTGCAAGAACTGGAAAGTTTAATTAAGCAAGAAGGGTTGCCTGAGGGCGTGACCTACCGTTTGGGTGGTCAGGCGGCTAATATGGGGAGCAGCTATGGTGAAATTATCCAGGCATTACTCTTATCCCTGCTGTTGGTATATATGCTGCTGGCTGTACTGTATGAATCGGCGTTTACCCCGATAATCCGGATGTTATCATTACCGTTAGGCTTAATAGGAAGCTTGCTATTGCTCCTATTTACCAATAATACTATTAATGTCTATTCGCTTATTGGTTTTTTAGTCATGGATGGACTTGTAGCTAAAAACGGCACGTTGCTGCTTGATTATACGCTGACACTAATGGGGC
>JAGGAA010000277.1 GCA_017889675.1 Bacillota bacterium
ATATGGCATTAAATAACGAATAGCAAAAAATAAAAAGAAAATATTGATTAAAATCGAGGGGATTGGCTGCACTGGGCAAAAACAGACTGAATTTTGTTACCACATACAAATACCGATTTAATTTTCTTTCTCTAAGCCCATTCGGTTTTTTTGCCACTTCCGCTAACACATCAGCGGTCCATTGTACGATTTTTTGATCGGCCGCATTCCGCTCACTGGGGGTCGCCGTGTCCAGGTGAACGAAATCAATATTTGGCACCTTGATCATAAGCATACCTCCCTACACTTTACATCAAGAACTTACTGTGATTTTATTTGTTTCTGTCATAACTTTTGGCAATATAGTACATGGACTCAGCAAAGGTTTTTGGTGTAACAGCAGCAAATTTGGCAGTTTTCTTGGTGTCGTCCAATATAATGCCTTGTTCGCTAACTACCTTAGTCTCTGTTACTGCATACATTTTTTGTTTTAGCTGAAAGACCATCTGCATTTCGCTGAGGGCGACTTTGTCACCTGCGCTCAGTTTTCCTTGATACTGTTGGTTCAAATTGCCGATAATCTTCGGATCGGCAAAAATGGTTCTAACCAGGACATATGCCAAATTTTTATCAGTTTCATCAATGTGCAGCGATTTATTGTCAAACATATATATACCAATGTCATTGGCAAATACACCAGACCAGCGTTGCCGCTCAATTTCTTCCGCAGTTGGTTTTGGCAGAACGCTAAGCTCCCAAGCCAGCGGCGAAGTTTCTGCCGGTTCTACAGCCTGTACGGACATAACGGGAAGTAAGTAACAACACACAAGTAATAGCAGTACTAAATTCTTCATTGCAAATCCTCCTCTAATTCCTCTCTCTGCTGAAATTAATTATTGTAACTAAAAAAATAAAAACACCCCCCTGTGACGACCGAAGGAGGCTGCTTGTTCATCAAATCCCCTCCCCATCGTTCGCAGGTCTACGGTGATTGTTGTACAGGAGTTCTCCTGGCTCTAGATCATGGTGCAGCCAAACCTTCCCAGGACTTATATCCCACCGACGCACGCTCCGGGCGAGTCCGGCACTAGCCTCCTTTGGCGGCGTCGCAGTGATATAATTCAGCATTAATAGTTATTATTGTTAATAATTTCCGTTCTTTTTCCTGCTTTTATAATAGTTCAGGACAGACGTACAGTAAATACCTCACATGAGGTATTTACTGTAATTTTTTATATATAATTACAAATACTTGTAATATTAATCTTTTTAAAAACAACTATTTTGTCAGTGTCATCCATTTTTTCTTAACAATAGTCAGCATCAAAACCTGCCATGCTTTCAAACAAGCTTCAACACTTATGTCGACTATTACCGGCGCTTCCACCCCGTATTTCGCCGCGGTTGCCGTAAGCAGTTCATTACCCGACTGTCGCACTTCTACGCCGGATAATAATCCCCATTGGAGTTCATCCAGGAGATGTACGTACAATGCAGCATAGGTCACTAAGTAATTATCATCGTCGATTTGGTAGAGTGTATCCATAAATTTAGGTTTAATCATTGCCTTGTCGCTATCGCCTGCATAAGCCTGCCACAAGCTTTCTTCCTTAATTCCATACCGTTTGAACCGGCGCAGCATACTGTGTTGTTGGCGTGGTGACAGCCCGGTCTGCTTACATAAAGCCTCTTTGACAGCCGGCAGTACCGTCCTGCCAATCAATTCCCCCAGCTTAGAATGCTTGCCAGCACTTTCCAGGTATAGCGGCGAGGCGGGATTAGCAACAATAATGGTCTGATCGGTGCCTGAACCGGTAGCCAGACCTGTCGAATAATTACTGCCTGCCATAAGTTCCTGCAATGCAGCCGTTTTGGCCTCAGTACAAGTAACCATAGCCCGATTCAGCATACCGGGCGGCAAATCAGCGTCAATAACCAGGATAATATTGATGGTACCTGGTTTTTCCAGTGTACTTTTATCAATAGGCTTAAAATAAGTAGCCGGATCGCCAACACGGCCGCCATTAACCTCAATCCCGCCAGTGACAATGGCCGTTACTGTCAGGTTTTGATAACACTCCGTATGTATTGCCACATTCTCCATCGAAGCCGCCGTCCCCATCCCAGCGGTTGTCGCCGGGTCAAGGCCGATTTCCTCAGTAATAATCCGCATGTGCTCCTGATAGGTGGGTGCCCGCATGGTGCACGCCATCCCCGCCCCAGGATTGCAGTCATTATTAAACACGGCTGTCAGGTCTTCCCGGTAGCCGCCATTGACAATAGCGGTACTACTCACTTTGCGCGGCTGCTCAAACGGGATAACAATGCTTTTATAATACCTATAGACAGAATCACCAGTAGCTAAAACGCAAAGTTTCAAAGCCTGTTCCCTCCCTTGTATCCAAAAGCTCATATTTCCACCCTCTTTACAGTGTTAAGACCGCAAATTCATTTACCCAGGCGCATTGTTTATTAAAATCCCATTCAAATAAGAGTACAGCAGGATCACCACTATATTCCAGTTGCATTTCGCCGTCGACAACGACAGCGCTCTGGGCGTGAGTAAAGTCCAGCCGTTCCTGTTTTCCTGTCTGATTGCACACCCACAATGCCCGTTTGCTGACAGCTGAAGCCTTTTTCCAGGCGTTTTCCGGCGGACCGCCGCAGCTATTGGGCGGCCAGGCAGCAGGCACGACAATGATATCGGCACCTTTGTCGGCCAGCGCAACGGCATTCTCTTCATACCAGGAATCAGCACAGATTAAGATGCCTGCCTTTCTGTCACCGCACATAATTGGCTCCAGCTGCTCGCCTTTATCTGCCCAGCCTTCTGATACACCACCATGAGCCTGTTTTTTCCGGTGACGACCCAATACTTTGCCGTCAGGACCGATAACCAGGCAACTATTATAATACTTACTACTTTTTTCGTCCTGCTCGGCGCAACCGAGAAATACAGTTACCTGTTTCTCGGTTGCCAGCTTTAGAATCGGTTCCACCGCTATTGATGGCTGAATAGGTATCTCAATAGGTTTGGTCTCTCGTTCACATGCAAAGAAATATCCTTGCACAGCTGTCTCTGGCGTAACAATCCACCTGGCGCCCACTCCCGCCGCTAACTGGATGCCCTGACGTAATATTTCCAGGTTGCGGCTCTCCGGTCCGCCGCTAACATCTACATGTAGTAACGCAACTTTCATGCCCTATTCTCTCCTGTCCCTGATGTTCTAAATACCATTCTATCGCTACCTGTTTTAACGCACATTCAGCGGCATACCCCTGCTTGCCGCAATTGGCTCCATACCAGCGGGCAAACTTGAGCATCCACAAAAACAGCTTCACCATTCATGGCATGACAGTGGGCAAAGCCCTGCATCTGACTTTTAGCCAGAGTATCAACTCGCTCAATCTGAGAAAATAACATAGATTTTCTGGTCTGCTTAGCCAATTGTTCAGCCGTCTGAAATGCTTCCTTCATCCCCTGCCACACATCCTCCGACGAAGGTGCCGCCATCTCGCCACCTCGCCCTTGGGCACGTAAAAGGTCAAAACCAATCCGCCGGACATTGCCCAAGTAATAGGCCATTTCAACAATGCCACTCAGCTTAGTTACATTTTCATTAGTGACAACAGCGGTTATTCCGGTAGCAATTCCTTGCGTCGCTAACAGTCCAGCACCATTTAATATCTGGCGGCAAGTTCCCTGACCATCCGGCAAAAGGCGCTGCCTGTCATTAATGTCTGGTCGCCCGTCAAGACTAATCCCAATTCCCACCTGACCAGCTTTCAGAACAGCCGCTCTTTCTTGGGTCATGAGTGAGGCATTAGTCTGCAGTTGCATAATTGCCGGCAACCCCTGCTCGCATACATAACAGATAACCTCCTGCATTACAGGAAAATTAAGTAACGGCTCACCACCGCTAAACTGCAGTACAAAGGCTTGCCCATCTGCTGCCGCCAGTTCTACGGCAGCAATGGCAGTAGCAACGTCCATGATTTCTGCCGGATGTTCATGGGCATAACAATACTTACAAGCAAAATTGCACTGTCCGGTCAGACTCAATATCAACATTTTTATCATAAACGCTACCTATCGCCCCGTTCTTCCAGCTCACCATCTATATCCAGATAGATCTGCTGTAATTCTTGTTTGGTCTTGTCGTCGGCCTGCCACAAGTCGC
>JAGGAA010000035.1 GCA_017889675.1 Bacillota bacterium
TCCAAGGAGGTGGTGTTGTGGATTCCGGCCCTGAGAATAATACAAAACGTAATGAGCAAAAGTTCTGCCTATCGTTCAAAATAAAATTGATAGGCCGGACCTATGTATATAGGAGGTAAGTTATGAATATGGTAGCGAGTATCGGTGAATTATATTTCAGTCAACTCATGGGGAAACCAATTCTTGACGCGGATGGACAGCGCATTGGTAAAGTTAAAGATATGGTAGTTAAATGGGACGGCGCAGCGCCACGAGTAACCGGAATCAAATATGGACGAAATACCCAGGGTTTGGTTCCTATAAAGTTTGTATCAGAAGTGAACGGTAAGCATGTACAACTTACCGGGGAATTTGCGCCAGATGTAATGATTCCGCTGCAAGAGGATGAAATATATGTTCGCAAATGGTTGCTTGATAAGCAGATCATTGATTTTAAAGGCTCGAAACTGGTTCGGGTCAACGACATAACCTTAACCTGGATAGCGCATAAGCAGCAACGAGGCTTAGTGTTAGTGGCTGTAGATATTGGTATACGGGGATTATTTAGACGCCTTGGTTTAGAGTTTTTGGTTAAAAGCAGGGAGAACAATTTTATTGGCTGGCAGTTTATTAAACCATTGGAAAACCGGACATCCAGCCTGCAACTTAGTCGGGATAAAGAACAGTTGAGTCAGTTACATCCTGCCGATATTGCGGATATTGTCGAGCAGTTAGACTATAACAGCAGGGCTAGTTTCATTAAAAATTTAGACTCTCGACAGGCCATTGAAGCGCTGGCGGAAATGGACCTGGATACGCAGATCGAAATTATCACCCAGATGGACCAGGAACAAGCCTCAGACCTTTTGGAGGATATGCCGCCGGATGAAGCTGCTGATATACTAGGTGAGCTTCCGGACGAAAAATCACAGGAATTGCTCAGCTTAATGGAATCTGATGATGCCGAGGAAGTGCAGGAGTTAATGAATTATCCTGATGACACGGCAGGAGCTTTAATGACTACCGAGTATATCGGATTGTCCGCCAATATTACAGCCGAAGAAGCAATTAAGAAAATACGCGAACTGGCACCCACGGCAGAGACGATTTATTATATTTATGTTCTTGATGATAAAGACACGTTATTGGGAGCGCTTTCTTTACGTGAACTTATCCTTGCATCGCCACAGGCTAGTTTAGATCAGATCATGCATGAAAAAGTGATTTATATACTGTATGGTGATAGTCACCGAAAAGTCGCAGACATTATCCATAAGTACGGGTTACTGGCTGTTCCTGTGGTTGACGAACAAAGTACAATGTTAGGAATTATAACAGTTGACGATGTCTTAGAAACATTGATTCCTGAGCGTGGCAGAGGGGATGTAAGCTCTGGGTACATGGTTAACAGACGGCTCTGGAGGTGGTGATAGTGAGAAGGGTTAAAAGTATTCGCGGACGTATTGGCATTTTTTTAGCCGTTATGGGCCCAGGTATTGTAACTGCTTTTGCCGATAATGATGCAGGTGGAGTTGCTACCTACGCTGCCGCAGGCGCAAAATACGGCTATACACTTTTGTTTACTATGTTTGTTGCAACAATTTGTTTAGCTATTGCGCAGGAGATTTCTGCTCGAACCGGAGCGGTAACAGGTAAAGGTCTCGCAGATTTAATCCGCGAACAGTTTGGTGTAAAATGGACATTTTTTGCTATGGTTGTACTTCTCATTGCTAATATCGGCACAACCGCCTCAGAGTTTTCGGGTATTGCGACAAGCTTTGAAATATTTGGTGTGAGCAAGTATCTATCGGTACCCTTAACCGCCGGAGTAGTCTGGTGGCTGGTAGTTAAGGGCAGTTATGACCGGATTGAGAAAATATTTCTTGGTTTATGCGTAACTTTCCTTAGCTATGTATTGTCAGGTATCATTGTTAACCCGCCTTGGCAGGAAGTAATGGTCGCCTCGATTACCCCTTCTTTCTCCAGTAACGCTGATTTCCTTTTCATGGCAATTGGCGTAATTGGAACAACAATTACGCCATGGGGACAGTTTTATGTTCAGGCATCGATTGTCGATAAAGGGATTATGGCAAAAGATTACGCCTATACCCGATGGGATGTATACATCGGCTCGTTCTTTACTGGATTTGTTGCATTCTTTATCATCGTAGCTACCGCAGCAACCTTGTATGTTAACAATATATCAATCGAAACAGCAAAAGATGCAGCGCTTGCATTGGAACCACTAGCCGGAAAATACGCTAGCATGCTTTTTGCTTTCGGATTATTGGGTGCTTCCATGCTAGCAGCATTTATTTTGCCCCTTAGTACCGCCTACGCTATCTGCGAGGCGTTTGGTTTTGAACATAGTATCAGTAAGTCGTATGAAGAAGCTCCAGTATTTTTTGGATTATACACGGCACTAATCGCTATCGGTGCTGCCTTAGTATTATTGCCTGGATTGTCACTTTATCATGTCATGCTTAGCTCGCAGGTCGTAAACGGTATATTATTGCCGCCAATCTTAATCTTTATGGTTTTAATCGCTAGTGATAAGAATATAATGGGGGATTATTCAAATTCACGCCTGTACAATATGGTTTCTTGGGTTTTTACAGTTGTGTTGATCTCACTAACCGCGCTTTTGTTAATTGCTACGGCTGTACCAGACTTGCTGGATTCGGTAATGAATTGCTTAGGAATGTAATCTAATTTACCAGGCCCCATAAAAAATAGGCAACAACAAAATGTTGCCTATTTTTTGCGGCTGGAATGAAGGTAGGTGAATACACCAATGCCGACTAGACCAATGAGGGAGATTGCTGCTAATAACTCAGGCATATAGAAACCCTCCCTATCTAAGGCATTATTGGTTTATATATTATATTGCGGTTATCAAAGTAATGTTACATAAAGACATTATTAATGCGACTCAACAGGAGATCGCTTTTTTTGCGGTTGATTAGTTGGCATGAACAAAGCCGCAACCCCTAAAACGATTAATAGGACAGCAACAAAGTTGTAAGCGTCCCGGTAGGCAAGAATACTAGCTTGCTGAAGAAGATCTTGATATATTTTCCCCATAACTTTTGTTGAGACCAGAGTGGATGGCACCCCTAGATTCGTTATTACCTGCGTGTAGGTTTCAAGTGCGTAGCGGTAACCGGCATCAGCCATTGTCAAATGCTGCACTAAATAGGATTGCTGAATTTGTTGGCTATGTATAAGTTTATTTGTTACCAGCGCGATGCCAATACTTCCTCCCAGATTACGCGCAAGAGAAATAATCGCTGAAGCATTGCTGCTATTTTCTGGAGAAATTTTCGAGAATGCGAGCGTACTGGCTGGCACAAACAAAAAGGGTAAGCCGAGAGTTTGCAGGATGCGTACAAAAACGAAAGTACTATAATCCGTCTGCGGAGTTATAAGGCCGGTAGCCCACATGCCAAAAGCGTTAATCAGCATACCTAATGAGATTAAATACTTTGCCGGAACTACATTAACCAGTTTGCCGACGACCGGCATCATAAAGAGGACCACGACCCCCGCCGGCGAAAGGAGGAGGCCGGACAACGTAGCGTCATATCCAAAGTTGGCTTGTACCATCATCGGTAACAGTGTAGTGCTGCCATATAAAGCAAAACCGACAAAGAACATCATAACACAGGGCATACCAAAACTGGGTATCTTAAAGAGCTTCAGTTCGACTACAGGATGTTTTTGCTGCAATAGCCAATAGATTGCCAACACGAGGCTGATGGCAGATACAACGGCAAAAAGTATAATAAAAGAGCTGTCAAACCAATCTTCCTGCTGTCCCTTATCGAGAACAATCTGCAGCGCTCCGAGGCCGAGCGCGATTAGGCCAAGACCAATATAATCAATAGAGCCGACAGCTTGTTTTTGCGCACTGGGGGGATCTTGTACAAGAACTTTGACCAAAAAGGCAGCTAACAGGCCGACAGGTACATTCATGAAAAAAATCCAGCGCCAGTTATAATTATCAGTGATATAGCCGCCCAGAGTCGGCCCCAGTATCGGTGCCAATACTGTCGTTATACCTGTGATAGCAAATGCCATACCCAATTTTTCCGGAGGAAAACTATCTTTAATAATGGCCTGCTGGGCGGGCTGCAAACCTCCGCCTGCCAGCCCTTGCAACAATCGAAACACAATCAACATGGGGAGTGATGTCGAAATACCGCACATAAATGAGGTAAATGTAAAGCCTATGATGCAAAGAATGAAGAAATTTTTACGTCCCATAAGACCGGATAACCAGCCAGACAGTGGCAAAACAATACCGTTGGACACAAGATAAGAGGTTAGAACCCAGGTGCTTTCCTCTGAACTTGCTCCAAGTGAACCCGCAATATGCGAGAGTGCAACATTGGCAATGGTCGTGTCCAGCACTTCCATAAAAGCGGCAAGACTGACAACGATTGATACCAGAATAGGGTTTATTGGCTTTGAAGCCGATTCGCTCATATTTTTGCGCCCGAGCTTTCCGTCGTATATACAGTTGGTATAACTGACATCCCCGGCCCTAGAGGAAGAGTAGCATCAGGTGGATTATCAAACACAATTTTTACGGGAACACGTTGTACGGTTTTAACGAAATTGCCAGTAGCATTTTCCGCCGGAAAGAGTGAAAAATGAGAACCAGTTCCTGCTTGAAAGCTATCTATTTTGCCGTACAATTTCACGCTGGGAAAGGCGTCTATACGGATATCGACAGGTTGACCGGGACGCATATGATCCAGTTGTGTTTCTTTGAAATTAGCAACAATCCATAATTCTGTCCCAACTAGCGAGGCCAGCTGCTGCCCTGTCTGGACATAGTTGCCGGTTTCCACGCTGCGTTTGGTAATTCGACCATCCATAGGGGCAATGATTTTGGTATTGGACAGATCAGTTTCAGCTTGCACTAAATCTGTTTGGGCCTGCTGCACCTGAGCCAAAAGTTGCTCACCAGTATCTTTAGCTGCTGCAATTACACTGGGTGCTGTTTTGGCTGTACGAAGATCGGCATGTAATTTATCCAAAGCGGAATGATCTGCTTTTTCTGTTGCAATTGCTTGATCCAGCTGCTGATGGGAACAGGCGCCCGCGCTGAATAGGCTTTCCATGCGCTGCTTATCGGCTAGTGATTTTTCCCAGGTTGCCTGAGCCGATGCCACCTGAGCAGCAGATGCATCAATATTGGATGATGCGGAAACAGTGGTTGTATCCAGATTATTGTGAGAAGCGTTGGCAGCCGCTTTAGCAGCCGCTAATGCAGCTTTGGCCCGATCGCGACGGATAATGTAGTCAGTCGGATCAATCTCCAGAAGGACATCACCAGCTTTAACCATTTGATTGTCTTGGATATTCAAAGCTTTTACATAACCTTGTACCTTTGGACTCAAAACGACTGTACGCCCTTCAATGGCAGCATTATCTGTTGATACCTCGCCACGGTGAAAATAATAATAGCCCCCGGAACCGGCAATAACTACTAAAAGAACAGTAATAAGTTTCATAAATTTCGATGGTATGTTCATACAATCTTCCTTTCTCTAAAAATTTCTATTAAATCCGCAGACTATAGTAATAACAGCAGTATTCATACGTATTATCAGAGTACTTATTTAGTTTCCTAGGTCGCCGATGGGTTCATAACGCCGTGCAAATAAACACGAAAGGCATGAGCTACGTATTCGGAGTCACTATCGGTATGTTCTGTCAAAGGAAAAAGTTTGGAAACAAAAGGTTTGGCAATGAAATAAAAGTTTAGAATACCAACTAGCGAAACCGCTGCATATGTAACATTTAAGTCTTCCCGAAGGTAACCGCTCGCGATACCTTCCCGTAAGGTAACATCTATAAACTGATACACCTGTGATAGATGTTTTTCGATAATAGGTGCGCCATATTCTGTGGGATTCGTCACTTCGCTGTATATAAAGCGGGACATAAAAGGGCGCTGGGCATGTATATGCGCAATCTGGTCGGCATAAAGGGTGAGCCGTGCCACGGGCGAGGAAGAATCATTTTTTTGTACTCGCTCTAGTGTCTGCAGAATGGGAGAAAGCTGTGCTGTCAATACAGCCTCGTAAAGTCCTTCCTTGCCATTAAAATAATAAGAAATAGCAGATACGTTAACTTGGGCGGCCACAGACAGTTCACGAACTGATACAGCGGCAAATCCTTTGACAGCAAATAGTTCTGTTGCAACTTCGATCAATTTCACTCGTGTTTTATTTTCCATGATAATAACCTCCTTTTGAGAATGTAATATGCCTTACCCTAATTAAAACAATCGTTTGTTTGATAAATTATAGCACGGTTGCTATAATTTATCAATTGTTAGGGTTCTGTTGCGTAAATAGAAATTGTGATAAAACAATCGCAGAATGTGGAGAAGCTGCTACTTACTACTACAATAGCCGTAAGAGTCAATTCAGGTTAGAGATAGGCGGTACGCTTATAGAGGGATAAGTGCATAAAAATAAAGGGATTTGTGTAAGAGTCATGGAAGAATATAAAGTGATTTTGCTATGACTTTACATCAAAATACATGTATATATATATATACGTATATAAAATTTGAAATTTTGGAGGAATATTGAATGAAAAGTATCAAGATCAGACTCACAGTTATGGTTACTGCCTTATTTTTCGTTGCGCTCGGGATATTAGCCGGGCTGAATTACTGGCAGGCGGAAAAAATTCTGGTGCAGGATGTAGAAAATGAAATTACATCATTGGCACATGGTACAGGTGATGAAGTTAGCCTGTGGCTTGATGGACGTAAATTAGAAATAGCTGCATTTGCCCGGTCGCCGATTATGGCTAGTGGCAATCGTGAAGCTATGCTTTCGTATGTTAATGCCGAATTGAATAATAATAAAATATATGAAAATATTTTTTGGGCGGATGCTCAGGGAAATTATGATAGTCGCGGTGTAGTAGGAAATGTAAAGAGCCGCATGTATTTCCAGCGGGCAATGAACGGAGAAGTTTCTATTTCAGATCCGATGGTATCTGCATCAACGGGAAAAACCGCGGTGATTGTTGCCGCCCCAATTCGCAATAATAACAGGATTGTCGGCGTTTTAATCGGATCGATTAATATTGAAGAAGTTGAAAATCGCATTCTTAGTGTAAAGGTCGGTCAAACCGGATATGCATATGTTTTAAACCAAGAAGGAACCATTATTATTCATCCCAATAGAGAATTGGTGAATAAAGCGAATGTCGCTAATGATCCTAATGCTACACCGGCTCTAAAAGCAGCTTCAGAAAAAATGGTGAGGGGCGAACAGGGAATTGCTCGTCATACCTATATCGGGGTCGATAAATACTTAGCATATGCACCAATTCCGGACACTTCATGGTATATTGGCGTAAATGTGTCTGCTAGTGAAGCGACAGCAAAACTGAGCTCTTTCACGTGGCTTTCACTAGTTACTATCATTGTCGTTCTTATTTTAGCTATTCCTCTAATCATGGTTCTGGCAACCAGGATTGCCAAGCCGTTGCAGAAGCTAGAAGCTGTTGCCAATCGCATTGCGGACGGCGATCTTAGCGTGGCAAAGATTGAAGTAGATTCACAAGATGAAATTGGGCGGCTTGCAAGGGCGTTTGAAACAATGGTGGGCAATCTGCGAGAACTGGTGCGTAAGATTAGCGCTTCTTCCGAGCAGGTGGCAGCATCTTCAGAAGAACTTACCGCTACTGCGGAGCAGTCGGCGCAGGCGGCGAATCAGGTAGCCAGTTCAATTACCAATGTGGCCGACGGTGCGGAAAAGCAAGTACATGCGATTGATAATACAACAGGCATTGTGGAGAGGATGTCGGTCGATATTCAACAGGTAGCCGCAAATGCTGATGTTGTGACTGATATGGCTGAAAAGACCGCCGGTGCTGCCGAGCAAGGCAACAAGGCGGTAGATGCAGCCATAAGTCAGATGAGAAGTATTGAAACATCGGTTTCCAATTCGGCGCAGGTAGTGGCGGATCTTGGGGAGCGTTCAAAAGAAATCGGCCAAATTGTGGATACGATTTCCGGTATTGCCGGACAGACGAATTTACTGGCTTTGAATGCGGCAATCGAGGCGGCACGTGCGGGTGAGCAGGGCAGAGGATTTGCCGTGGTTGCTGAGGAAGTACGCAAATTAGCCGAACAGTCGGAGGTGTCAGCCAGGCAGATTGCTGCTCTGATTTCAGAAATCCAGGCGGAGACAGGTAAAGCCGTTGCAGTAATGAACGAGGGTACCCGTGAGGTGAAAGTTGGTGCAGAGGTGGTAACTTCTGCCGGTCAGGCATTTAAGGAAATCGGATTGCTTGTTAATGAAGAATCTGATCAGATTAAGAGAATTTCGACGGCCATTCGGCAAATGGCGTCGAATAGTCAACAGATTGTGACAGCAGTATGCGATATCGACAACATTAGCAAGGAGGCTGCCGGCCATACGCAGACTGTATCGGCAGCGACTGAAGAACAATCGGCCTCAATGGAAGAAATTGCGGCGTCCAGTCAGTCATTGGCTAAAATGGCGGAAGACTTGCAGGTGGCTATCCGAAAGTTTACAGTTTAAATAAATAAGAAAATGGTACTTTGTCTATTATGGACAAAGTACCATTTTTTCGCCTGTTAGATTTAAGTTAAAGAATTTATGCAAAGTTTTTATAAAGACGATTAAATTCATAGTGCTCTTAATCTAGTTGCTTTTATCAATAGTCTCAAGCATGCTAAGAAAAAGTGGAATTGCAG
>JAGGAA010000278.1 GCA_017889675.1 Bacillota bacterium
CCTTGGAGATTACAAGGTAGATAGGCCAGATGTGGAAGTGGAGTAATCCATGCAGCTGACTGGTACTAATAGGCCGAGGACTTGACTTAAACAAGCGAGCCAAAAGTTTGTGAGCGTAACGAACAAGAATTTTTGTGCGAGACGTTTACACAGAGTGCAATCGACTATCGACATTCGATTTTCGACTGTCGATAGAAAATGAACGAACAGTAAGTATCTAATTGTGCGCAGTCTTTCTTCTGTGAAGTTTTGAAGGAACACACCTTCAAAAAAAGACATATCATAAGTCGTAAGTCGACTATTGAATGTCGAATATATCGCGGGATGGAGCAGTTGGTAGCTCGTCGGGCTCATAACCCGAAGGTCACAGGTTCAAGTCCTGTTCCCGCAACCAATTATTATATGGTGGCTGTGGTGAAGTGGTTAACACGCCGGATTGTGGCTCCGGTACTCGAGGGTTCGAGACCCTCCAGTCACCCCAATTTTATTTCTGCCCTACATATTTTATGAGCTGTGTGTGGTCATATTATCGTGATAAATAAATTATAACAGTGGAAGGAAATTAATGATATATGCAGAAATAATTCGTATGAGTTGTTAATAGACAACTCCGCTATTTGGTGGAAAAGGCCGAAGTGCTAAGATTTCACCCTCGATATATTGACACTGCCTAGGGTAGACTGATATTATAGACATAATCGAAATATATTTTTCCGATAGAGGCGCGGCAGAGCAAGAGTAAGTATGAAGAGTTGGCAGCGATGACCATACTGAAAGGGGCTGACCGCCGAAGTGAAAGTTTTTGCCAAAAACTTTTGCTGGTCTTGCATTTAATAAATGCAAGACTGTCACCTGTGGTTATGGTGGAGAGCTATCTTGCAGCTGATGAGAGTACTCTCTTGTCTTTAAGCAGTTTGCGGGAGTTAGCGCGAACTGCTTTTTACATTAAAAATAGTTATTAATAAAGGTAGGCGAAACAATTGGCTGAAAAAAAATTACCATTTACAAAAGAGCAAGTAGCAGAAGTGATTACGCAGTATCCAACACCGTTTCATATTTATGATGAGGCAGCCATTAGGCAGAATGTCCGTAAACTAACAAAAGCTTTTTCTTGGGCACCGGAGTTTAAAGAATATTTTGCTGTAAAGGCTGCTCCGAATCCGTATATTTTGAAAATATTGCGGGAAGAAGGTCTCGGGGCTGACTGCAGCTCACTGCCAGAACTTATTTTAGCAGAAAAAACAGGTATGTTCGGTGAAGAGATCATCTTGACATCGAATGATACTCCGGCTGTCGAATTCAAAAAGGCGCGTGAATTAGGGGCGATCATTAATCTGGATGACATTAGTCATATTGACTATTTAGATAAACATGCTGGAATTCCAGAGATGATTTGCTTCCGCTATAATCCAGGTCCGCTCAGGGAAGGCGGCAACTCCATTATCGGTAATCCGGAAGATTCTAAATATGGTTTAACGCGTAAACAGCTTTTGGATGGCTACCGGACTATGCAGGCAAGAGGCGTAAAGCGGTTTGGTATTCATACTATGGTTATTTCTAATGAACTTGATCCTAATTATTTCATTGAAACTGCCAATATGATGTTTGACCTCATTATTGAGATTTACCAGACACTGGATATTAAAATTGAGTTTGTTAATTTTGGCGGCGGCATTGGCATTCCCTACCGTCCTGAACAGGAGCCGGTCGATCTCAATGTGATCAGTCAAGGTATTAAGAAGGCATATGAGGCTAAAATTGCGGCCAATGGTCTGGCGCCGCTAAAGATTGCTATGGAGTGCGGTCGGATGATTACCGGGCCTTATGGGTATCTGGTATCGACAGTGTTGCATAAAAAAGAGATCTACAAAAACTATGTAGGCCTAGACGCTTGTATGGCCAACTTAATGCGTCCAGCTTTATATGGTGCTTATCATCATATTACAGTTCTGGGTAAAGAAGAATGGCCATTAGGCTATATCTATGATGTTGCTGGTTCCTTGTGTGAAAATAATGATAAATTTGCTATCAACCGTAAATTGCCTATGATTGATATTGGTGATGTAGTGGTTATTCATGATGCAGGAGCTCATGGTCATGCAATGGGATTTAACTACAATGGTAAGTTGCGGTCAGCGGAATTAATGCTGAAGCCGGATGGAAGTGTCGAGCTTATCCGTCGGGCGGAAACAATGGAAGATTACTTTGCTACATTGGATTTTTTGGGTTTGGAGAAATAAGATAGAAATTCACCTGATATTTGTCAGGTGAATTTTTTCTCGTATATATTATAAAAATTTAATTTTTGCTATAACGGAATATCAAGTATGTGGGAGGGATGGATATGGCCTTATCGGTATTTGAACTACGCAAGTTTGTTGTACCCGAGTTCGTATTTGGGGTAGGAGCAATTGATCTTGCTGGTCAATATGCGGAAAACTTTGGTGCGAAAAAAGTACTAATTGTTACCGACTCTGGTATTATTGAATCCGGGTGGCTGGAGCCTGTGCTGAAAAGTCTCGAAAATCATTCCCTACCTTATGTGGTTTTCCAAGATGTACATAGTAATCCCCGTGACTATGAGGTAATGGCCGGAGCTAGTGTCTACCTTGACAATGGTTGTAACGTGTTAGTGGCAGTTGGTGGTGGCAGTCCGATTGACTGTGCTAAAGGGATTGGGATAGTAGCTACAAATAATTGTCAGATTACCGACGTTGAGGGCGTAGATCGAGTGGTCAGATCTATACCACCACTTATTTGTATCCCGACTACGGCTGGTAGCTCTGCCGATGTTTCGCAATTTACCATTATTGCCGATAGTATGCGAAAAACTAAGATGGCTATTGTTAGTAAGACGTTAGTACCTGATGTTGCACTGATTGATCCTGCCACACTTACCACTATGTCTTCCTATCTGACAGCCTGTACTGGAATGGATGCTCTGTGTCATGCTATTGAGGCTTTTGTTTCTAAAGCCAGTTCTCCTTTAACCGACCTTCATGCCCTAAAAGCAGTGGAGTTGCTTAGCCAATATCTGGCATTAGCAGTCCGTGATCCAGAAAATCTTGAATATCGCAGCTATACTATGTTAGGAAGTTTGTCAGCAGGTATGGCTTTTTCCAATGCCATACTAGGTGCCGTTCATGCCATGGCACATAGTCTTGGCGGCATGTTTGATTTACCTCATGGTGAGTGTAACGCCATTTTGTTAAAGCATGTTATGGCCTATAACTTCCCAGCGTGCCGGGAATCCTATGAAAAAATCGGGGAAGCTATGGGGCTGCCGTTGAGAGATTTGTCTGCACCCCAGCGAGAAAGGCTCATTTTATCTACAATTGATTCTTTACGGGAGCAGTTAGGGATTACCAAGACATTATGTGATGTTGGGGTTACAGAGGCCGATATTCCAATTTTGGCGAAAAATGCTCTTGGTGATCCTTGTTTATCGACAAATCCATGTGTGCCGACACTCAAGGAAATAGAGGAGATCTTTCGTCATGCCTTATGATGCGCATGTTGATAAATTGCGGGATAAGCTGATTGGTCTTGGGGACAAGTCGATTCGTAAGAATTATTATCCAGAGTTACAACGCCGCATGGATGAATTGGAGCAATTAAATTCCGAGCTGGAACAACGAGTG
>JAGGAA010000279.1 GCA_017889675.1 Bacillota bacterium
TCAGAAAATATGCGTAAGATATCCTGCGAAACTCTGCTATATTTTTCATGATCAGACGGCAAAAAAATGCCTTGTGGGCAACGCCGTCTGGCCTCGATGGAGGACATAGCCGAATGAACTCCGAACTTGCGGGCTTCATAAGAGGCAGTAGCTACAACGCCGCGCATGCCTGTGCCCCCGATAATAACCGGACAACCCCGCAGTTCAGGATTGTCCCGCTGCTCAACCGCTGCAAAAAAAGCATCCATATCCACATGAATTATCCAACGCTGCATAATCTAACCTCACATCCTTTCGGAACGTATGTTCTTGTTAATTGTACAACAAACTAATGGGTTAATCAATACAGCAGTTACAAAATGTAGGACCAACGTCTCTTTAACTATACCTGTCTATATGCTACACTAAGGATTAGAAAAAGGAGGTTACGTATGAAAGTAAGCTTATTGTTATGCGTTTTACTACTACCTGTCCTTTTCCAGCCTGCATCGGCTGAAATAGCGCCTATTATTTGGTCAGAATCGATACATAATACACCAAAACCAACAACTGAGTTGCTCAATTTAGATAACTATCTGATTGTCAAATCAGACCGCACCCTTTCACTTGATTTGACCGATCATTTCCCGATAAAGACCATTATCCTTCGACCAGACAATAACCACTCTGCCTATTTTGATAAGAAAGTCTTCCTGTTTACGCTTGAGTTATCTGATAAGACCAAAAAGGTTGTTGATATTCCTTTGGGCGAGCATAAGTTTTAATTAAAACAAAAAGAAGTCCGCGGCGCTAAAAAACGGCCGCCAGGACTTCTTTTTTACTTACCAAAATACTTCAATATAATGTCAACAATATTGGCAAGCATGTCTTCAGCAGCCCGGTGATTGACATTGGCCAATTCTACATCAAACGTTATGTTGTCCAACTTAATAAACGGCACCAATACATGGTTGGTTTGCAAAAACGTTGGAACAGAAAAGGTATGCACTATCGTTTGCGGTTCACCACTACCGACTTTATGTTGTTTGCCATATTGGTCAAAAATCCCTTGGACAGTATCTATACAATTGCCTGCTTCATCATAAATAAAACTATACTTAGGATCAGCACTCACCTGTACCGGTTCATCCCCCAGTCCAGCCTGTTCCTTAGCCTGTTTAACCCAGGGCTTATCCACGTTAACCTGAACATTGCTAACAACCGGTTCCCATACTTCAGTGGTAATCGGTTGAGTCAGTTCGCATAACAAAATACCCGCATTAGCTGCCATGTCTTTAATATCTTTCTGGTACACCGGTTGGGTCACGACGACCCCGATAACCTGTCCTGGTATATCCCGGAGCATTCGCAGGAAAATAAACAATTCTGCCAAACTTGCCTGCTCTTTGGCCTGAATAACAACCTTATAGGTAATATCCCCATCCGTAAATTCCCAGTATGCCTCGACCTCATGCGTCGAGGTCTTGCCTTCAATCATCGCGTTGTATTGCGTCTTACAGGTTTTAACAGTATCCACATCAGCAATAGCTTCATACATTTCGCGAACGGCTTGCTGATAAATGTTTGGGCTTGTCAAAATAACACCACCATACTTATTAATTATTCTACACTTGGCCTGTAGACATCCCGCCGCAAGGTAGCACTTCTATTAAATCCGCCAGGCTCAGCCCGCCCAGCCTCACGAGAAAATTGCTCAGTTTTTGCGCTGAGGTTATCCAGATAATGCAGTATCTCGGCTTCCAACAACATTGGTTCCACCGGACTACCCCACTCGGCCTGCCCATGATGAGAAAGAATACAATGTTTTAGCATTAAACCAAGCTCGGGCGCAAGTCCCACTGTCTGGCAGGCGTGGTCTAACATCTCCATGCCAAGTGAAATATGTCGTAACAGCTTGCCCTCCTTGGTAAAGCCAATACCCATACCAAACGCATCTACCTCAATTTCCCGTACCTTGCCAATATCATGAACCAAAGCAGCCGCCAAGAGAATATCCCTGTTTATTTTGTCATTGCGGTTACAGTGATCCACCGCGCCTACTGCCACTTCAAGCGTATGTTCAAGCAAACCGCCGATGTACGCATGATGGTTCTTGACCGCTCCCGGATGCCGCTTGAATCTTGCACCAAAAGGCTTATCGGTGCCAAAGATAGTCACTAACAATTCCCGCAGCCCGTCATGCTTGATACTGGCGATAATAGCTGTTAACTCACTAACCATATCATCAATTTTTCTGGGAGCCATCATACCCAGGCTTTGCAGCGATTGATCAATTTCCGCCAGCGATGGCAGAAAAACACCGTCGATTGTCAATTGCGGATTATCCTTAAAAAAATCCAAGGTGGCTTCCAGGCGCAGTATCCCATTTTGCTGAAACAATGGTATGCGTTCACCAGGTATATCCCAGTACTTGGCAGGTACCTCAAAACTTTGATCACTAATCAGGCAATCACCATATGACTTACCATTTCTGGCGGTTTTAACTTCAAACCGTGAAATCCGGTAGATGCCTGCCACTTTAGATCCCTTTGAATTCTTAACCGCGTCCCCAAGCTTCATCCTATTCTCCTCCACAAACACTTTTCCTATTCTTGATAATCTCAATAGGAAATTCTCCTGGGTACCGGCAAAATCCTTTATTTTAAAATTCCTCCACACCCTTCAAGCTCACCAGCAATATATTGTAACAAGAGATTAAAGGAGGTTTTCATATTGGCTTCTTATGACAAAATGGTAAAATACCTAGTAGAAAAACTTCAGCTTGCCCTAGCGCCACTTGAGCAAATTGCCAGAAACCAAAGCATCCTGGTGGCGCAAAACAAACAGATGATTGATTTGTTAGCACAACTTAACGACAATCGGCTAACGGCTAACGAACAAGAACAAACCAGTAAAGAACAACCAACTATTCTCGAACAGACTACGTCTGATGACTAGACAAAACTTTCCTACCTAGAGGGCCGATGGTCAGGTTGGCGATGCCGCTCCGGAACAAACTCCACATAGATCGAGTGCGGACGCTCCACATGCGAATATTTTCTATTTCTATTATATTTTCGTTAAACAAATTCAAATTCCTTCCTGTTTACTCCAGTTACCTTGACATCACCACCAAATTATGAGACATTTTAGTAAACGATAAGGAGCTACTCCCGTGAAAACAAACCTAACATTGGAAGAGACATGTTCTAACTGCAAGGGCTCCGGCAAAATTGGCACTCATCCTTGCCCAACTTGCCAGGGTACGGGAACTATTCTTAATGAAGAAGGCCAAAAAATCCTTGC
>JAGGAA010000036.1 GCA_017889675.1 Bacillota bacterium
GCAGTGAGCTCTACTACATCACCAGGTCTGTAGTTATGCTTAATATTATCCATTATTACACCTATCCTTGATAAGACACTTGTTTGGCATCGCCCCATAGACGCTCAAGGTTATAGAATTGGCGATCTTCTTCTACAAAAATGTGGGCTACACAATTACCATAATCCAAGAGAACCCACCGTGCTTCCCGGTAGCCTTCTCTATGAAGCAACTTAACGCCTTGTGCTGCGAGCTGTTCTTCCATATTATCGGCAATTGCCTGAACCTGCGTAGTCGAATTGGCACTGCAGATAACAAAGTAGTCAGTCACTGGTGAAATACCCACCAAATCCATAATAATAATATCATGCGCCTTTTTGTCACTGGCGGCTTTGGCCATTAGTTCCGCTAACTTGCTGTCATTATCAATCATCAATTAACAAATACCTCCTGGAAACTCTTCAGTATAGCTTTTTCTTTCCGAAATTATTTTATTCGGACTTTATCGGTACGATTCCTGCAAAGCAGGATACAGCCTAATCCTGCTTTATCTGGCAGAGACAGTATTCTTTTTAGACCCTCCTGCCACTTCAGACAAAAACATGGTTTGGACTAGCTGTTGTGTCTGTTCCTTATCAGGAAGCCAATAGCTTAATCCATCAATTGTCGCAAAATCTCCTGGCAGCATCTCTGACATTAAATTATTTGAGTCAAAGCTCTTGAGGCTATTACCGACTTTTATCATGGTCATTGCCGACATATCTGTTTCGACATACTGATCAAGCGTATTCACTAGCGCCGGCACCTTAAAGATAGTGCTTACTTGCATCGTCTCTTTAGCTAATGCTTTTAGAAAGCGCTGCTGGCGTTGCACCCGGCCAATGTCACCAAGCTCATCACTACGAAACCGTACATATTGTCCAGCCTTTTTGCCATCCAAATGCTGATAGCCTTTAGTAATATCAATATCAAGTTCTGCATAAGGGTCTTGATAATTCATATCATGTTCAACGTAAAGGTCGACACCACCTAGGGTATCAATTACTTTAATAAATGCTTGCCAGTTAATGACTACATAGTAATTAATCGGAATTTGCAAAAACTGCTCCACTGTTCTTTGAGCAAGCTGAACCCCGCCGTAGGCATAGGCATGATTAATTTTATCATAGCCCTTACGCCCCGGAATATTAACCTTGGTATCCCGCGGTAAGGACAATAAATTAATTGTGCCATTCTCAGGGCTTATACTTGCAACCATCATAGTATCAGAACGTCTTGCTGTATCACCAGGGAGCTCCTTGTCTGTGTCATCAACACCTAATAATAGAATATTAACTCTGTTCGTCAGCGTCTCTGGCGGACGCTCTTTGGACTTGACAACCTGCACAGCAGGCGGACGAACCATATTAAGGTAGGCATAAACGGTAGCTCCCGCTAATGCCACTACCGCAATTAACAGCATTACTAATAGAATAAAAATTCTGTCCCAACGAATTCTGCGCCGTCGTTTTCCGGCATTATCGCGCACATTCTTCATGGCATCATCTCCTCTCCCTAAAGACAATACCCTTCACAAAATTTACATGCTTTGCTTTTGCAATAAATAATTACGGCCTTCAATAGTGGCCGGATGTATAAGCAAACCCAGCTCAATAACATAGTGAAGGGATTGATCAAAGGCGACCAGCATCGCCGCGTCTAAATCAGTAAAAGCTAAACTGCGCAGCTTGTCTAGGCCGGAAAAATTCCGGCTTGGCTCTATACAGTCCGCCAAATATATAATTTTTTCCAGTAGTGACATATCACGCCCACCAGTAGTATGAAGCGCGATAGCTTTACAGATTTGCGAATCATCAATGCCATATTCTGTTCTGGCCAGCAACGCACCTAAAGGCGCATGCAAAAGTACCGGCTGGCAGCGTTCGACATCATTCACCACTATAGCAAAGGTCTCGGCCATTTGCAATAGTGTATTGCTGGATAATCCCCGGGCACAATCATGCAAGAGCCCCGTCAACTTAGCTTTCTCTACATTTTCGCCGAACTGAGTGGCAAGTTCAGCTGCGCTCTGGCTAACTCCTAAAGAATGTTGAAACCGTTTAGCCGGCAAAACCTGTGACAGCTTATCTAACACTTGGTTATATTCCATGATTTTACACCACCTGAGTACTAAAATTCGGCAGATTCCTGCAAATATCCTCTTTTACAGAAATAAAAAACCTCCTATAAACAGGAGGTGAATACTCGTACACAAGTCTAATCTCCAAATTAATCTATCTTAAAAATCAACCTTGCCGCGGTTTAGCTTCATTAACAACAATCTGCCGCCCCTCAACTTGGGCACCATTCATGACCTCAACCATTTTATCTGCGTCACCATCTTCTACTTCTACAAACCCAAATCCACGAGACCGTCCTGTTTCTTTGTCTGTAATAATTCTGCTCGAAATTACATCACCATGCGGACGAAAAACATCTGCAAGAGTGGTGTCTGTAGCACTCCATGGTAGATTACCAACATAAAGCGTTTTTGCCAAAGGAAATCACCTCCGTTACTCAGGATACTTAAAACAGAATAAGTTTTACGTTAACATTATCTGCAAAAAACCAGGATTTATGCTTGACTAGTACTACCTTTATCTGGCACATTAGCATGTGGTTAGCGGTACAATCCTTCTTTATAAATATAATCTTCCACACTTTCCGGCACAATATATTTAATTGAGCGACCCTTCCTTACCCGTTCACGAATATCTGTTGATGATATTTCCAGTTCCGGCGTCGCCAGTCGCTGAATACTTCGGCGGCCTTTAGCACCAAATTGTTTTATTACCTGGTCAATATAACTGATACAACCAGGGCGGGCAGCAGCTACAAAATAACATAAATCCAAAAGCTGATCAATTTCCTGCCAACTAGGCAAATCCTTCACAGCATCAGCACCAGTAATGAAATACAACTCCGTACTAGCTCCATAACAATCAATTAAGGCCTTAACCGTATCAATTGTATATGACAAGCCCGAACGTTCAAGTTCAATGCCAGATACAAAAAAATGGCGATTGGAATAGGTAGCCATAATGGTCATAATATAACGATGAATTGCAGGCGTAACCATTGAGTCCTGTTTATGGGGCGGGTTGCTGGCAGGTATAAATAAAACTTTATCAAGATTATACTCAATACGGACAGCTTCAGCTGTTACCAAATGCCCGACATGAATAGGATCAAATGTCCCGCCCATAATACCTATCTTAGCTTTTGCATGTAACATACTATCTGCCTTTCAAATATCCACAAATTTCTAATCATTTTTATTATAGCAAATACTTGTCTCTATGAAAAGAGCTACATGCTGTGCCACCACTGTATTGCCCCTATGAGCAGTACAGCAATTCCCACAATTATGACTGCCGCGCGTGTGTAATCCATAGCATCATGGCGACCTTTTGGTGTCCGCAAATAATTGTACATAGCATAATAATAACCCCATAGTTTCCCCTTACTCATATTAATTTCGTATTTGTCCATTACCATTTATAACGTATTTAATACTAGTAAGTTCAGGCAAACCCATCGGGCCACGGGCGTGAAGCTTTTGCGTACTAATACCAATCTCAGCGCCAAACCCAAACTCAAAGCCATCAGTAAAACGTGTTGATGCATTAACATAGACGGCTGCCGCATCCACTTCCTGCTGGAAACGCCTGGCATGTTCGTAGTCACCGGTAACAATGGCCTCCGAATGACGGGTGCTGTAGGTAGCAATATGTTCAATAGCCGCCTCTAAACTATTTACCACCCGTACTGCCAGAATGAGATCAAGAAATTCCGCTGCCCAATCTTCGTCTGTAGCCAATGTAACCGCCGAGTGGTATTTCATGGTTTGCCCGCACCCTCTGATCACAACACCGGCTTGGTGATAACGTTCCAGCATAGTAGGTAAAAACTGTTCAGCCACGGCCTCGTGAACCAGTAATGTTTCCATGGCATTACACACCCCTGGTCGCGAAACCTTGGCATTAAAGGCGATATCCTGTGCCATAGAAAGATCAGCAGTTGCATCGACAAAAGTATGGCAAACACCAGTACCTGTTTCAATGACCGGCACTGTACTATTTTCCACAACCGTCCTGATCAGCCCCGCC
The DNA here is from genome assembly GCA_017889675.1 of Bacillota bacterium. GTDB lineage: Bacteria > Bacillota > Negativicutes > Sporomusales > Sporomusaceae > Sporomusa. The sequence continues at coordinate 4,128 of JAGGAA010000036.1, forward strand.
CCGCCACGGGGAATGATGACGTCTAGATAGTGATTTAACTTTAGCATAGCAGTAACCGCCTGCCTGTCGGTAGTCTCCACAAGCGCAATAGCGCCTGCTGGCACACCAGCAGCATACGCTGCCTCGGCAATAATTTCGGCAATGGCCATATTAGAATCGATAGCCTCAGAACCACCACGTAAAATAACGGCATTCCCGGCCTTTAAACACAGTCCTGCAGCATCAACTGTAACATTCGGACGGGCTTCGTAGATAATACCGATAACGCCTAGCGGTACACGCATTTTGGTAATAGCAAGTCCATTAGGGCGTAGCCAGCCAGCAATAGCCTCGCCAATCGGATCTGGCAGCGTTGCAATCTGCCGCAGGCCTTCGGCCATAGTTTTTATTCTGGTTTCATTTAATAGCAAGCGATCCATAAGTGGCTTCGACATGCCATTTGCTTGCGCTCTATTTATATCTTTGGCATTAGCAGCAACAATAATCCCTTGCTTTGTTTCTAAAGCAGTTGCCATGGCGATTAACGCTTGATTTTTCTGAGCAGTTGACAGACTCGCCAGTTTGCGAGCTGCCTGTTTTGCTGCCTTGCCTTTTTCCGTTAATTCAGTTATGTAATCCATGCATCAGCTTCCCCCTCTTATACCAACAGTACTAGGTTATCACGGTGTACAACCTCGTCATAAGATTTAAAACCCAGTATATCATTAATTTCGTGGGTATGCGCACCCTTGATTTTCTTCAAATCATCGGCGCTATAATTGCTAATACCGCGCGCTAATTCCCGGCCACATTCACTGACAATACTTATGGTGTTGCCTAACTCAAAATCGCCGTTAACAGCTGTTATCCCTGCCGCTAATAGACTAGACCCCTCCTTTAAAAGGGCCTGTTCGCAGCCTTTGTCCACACAAACTTTGCCGCTCACACTAACGCCAAAGGCCAGCCACCGTTTGCGGATTTGTAGACGATTTTCTTTTGGAAAGAAAATCGTCCCCACCTTTTTTCCCTGCACAATATCACGAACTGCCCCCTCATGCCCACCAGAGGCAATAACCATGGTTACACCCGAGTTAACCGCAATCTTGGCAGCCTGAATCTTAGTATACATGCCGCCAGTCCCCCGTAATGACCCTGGTCCACCGGCCAAAGCTTCAATAGCTGGTGTAATATCAGTAATTTCACTTAACAAGGTGGCACTCGGATCTGCCTGGGGATTGGCGGTATAGACACCTTCGATGTCTGAGAGAATGATGAGTAAATCTGCATCAATGATACTGGCAACCATCGCCGAAAGTGTATCATTATCCCCAATTTTAAGTTCATCGATGGCAACCGCATCGTTCTCATTAATAATGGGAATGACGCCCTGGTTTAAGAGCGCCATTAGTGTGTTACGAGAGTTAGTATAACGCTTGCGATTGACTGAATCGGCGCGAGTCAACAATACCTGCGCAACAATTTGTCCATATTCTCCAAACATTTTTTCATAAATATGCAGCAAAATCCCCTGACCGACAGCAGCCGCCGCCTGCTTCTCAGGAATGGTCTTAGGTTTTTCCTTCAACCCAAGTCGATCCATACCAGCGCCAACTGCACCTGAGCTCACCAATATTATTTGTTTGCCCTGATTGGCAAGATCTGATAATTCACGAGCTAGTTTCTCGATGCGTAAGAGATTAAGTTTGCCTGTCGCGTGAGTTAATGTACTAGTGCCAACCTTAACGACAATGCGCTTAGCATTGTTCAGATTTTCTCTGGTAAACATACTCAAAGCTCCCCCATAATTATGGTAATTCTATCTTGGACTTTTCCTCATTTTTCTTATATAGCAAACCATTACGGCCAATCACCTGCACTAATTCTGCGCCAGTGGCGCTAGCAAGAGCAGCAATGAGCGTTTTCGGTTCCTCCGGACTATTTTGCAGTACCCGAACTTTAATAATTTCACGGGCAGCCAGAGCTTGCCCTGCGCTCTCAATAACAGTGTCTATTATGCCACCTTTTCCGACTTGCACAACAGGGTCAAGCGTACTGCCAATGCCTCGCAAAAAGCGCTTCTGCTTACCTGTCAATGGTGTTTCGTTCTCTTCCAACATAGTACCTCCTATGGTCTAAACTCAAATTCCATATCACGAATTCGGACAGTATCGCCTTCTTGGATGCCACGTGCCCGAAGTTCTGCATCAATTCCAATTCGCCGCCAAATCTTTTGGAACCGGAGCACACCTTCCTCTTCATCAAAGCGAGTCATTGCGACCAGTTTTTCAATCCCTGCGCCTTCGACAACAAACGCACCGTCCTCATCCCGTCTGACAGAAAAAGTATCTTCAGGTTTAGCTTCATATATCTTAGCTTCTTCAATTTCTTCGGGTTCTTCCACATATACAGCCAAAAGCTGTGCGGCTCGCTGCATCAAAGCCGTCAAACCATCACCGGTAGCTGCTGAAACAGGATAAATCTCATGACCTAGTTCAGTCATGTATTTAGCTACTCGTTCATAATTTTCCTGCGCCTCCGGCAAGTCCATTTTGTTAGCAGCAATAATTTGTGGCCGCTTGAACAGTCTTTCGTTATATAACTTTAGTTCATTGTTGATCTTGTGAAAGTCATCAATAGGGTCACGGCCTTCCAGACCTGACATATCAAGTACATGAATAAGTACTTTGGTACGCTCGACATGGCGAAGAAAATCATGACCAAGCCCCACGCCCTCATGTGCGCCTTCAATAAGCCCTGGAATATCTGCCAAAACAAAATTCTGACCCTCACCAATGCTAACAACCCCAAGCACTGGTGATAAGGTAGTGAAATGATAAGCGGCAATGTCCGGCTTAGCAGCTGATACCATTGATAAGATACTTGATTTTCCTACACTAGGATAACCTAAGAGACCAACATCAGCAAGCAGCTTCAGTTCTAACCTAAGCGGACGCTCTTCGCCTGGTTCACCAAGCTCAGCAAAAGTGGGTGCACGATGGACGCTGTTAACAAAACGGGCATTACCACGTCCGCCGCGTCCGCCTTTGGCTACTACTATGGTTTGACCTATCTCCGTGATATCACCAAGCACTTGGCCAGTAACTTCATCTTTAATAATAGTCCCTGGTGGAACTTTGATCAAGAGATCTTCCGCTCCATGGCCATGCATATTACTGGATTGACCATTGGCACCATTATCGCCTTTAAATATACGCTTATAACGAAAATCGATCAACGTATTCAGATTGGCATCCCCAACCAATATTACATTGGCACCACGACCGCCATCGCCGCCGCTGGGTCCACCTTTAGGAACATATTTTTCCCGCCGGAAACTGGACATGCCATTACCGCCGCTACCGGCTTTAACGGTAATTTTAGCTCTGTCAATAAACATAAAAATCCCCTTGCATTTTATATGTAATATGCGCTTTCGCGATCATTTACATTCGTTTTTGTATGTTGCCAGCACATTTGATATCATCTCAGGGTCATGCGCCAATTTTTCGATATACTGAAGTGCCTTTTCATTACGTCCCAATTGAATCATAGCATGAATAACCTGCAAGTGATTTAAAAAATCATGACGCTGGATACGAAGCAGTTTACTTACATCAACACATGTTGTAACTTCAGAACAGACCTGGCTTGTCATACCATCATCCTTCCAATCGGTTGTGGAATGGTATATATTTCGCTCCCATCAACCGAAATACCTGTCGCATTTCAACATCTTCATTGAAAATTAAAAATAAAAAAACCTGCGGCTTTATGAGCCGCAGATTTTTTATCCTACCTAGAAAGATTTAACTTTCTTGAAAACAGGATGAACATCGGCTGTCGCTTTTGCCAAAGGGCTCGGCACAAGCCGTGTTTGCTTTATATAGCTTCTTCAGCTGCTGGATACACACTAATTTGACGATCATAACGACCTTTACGCTCGAAAGAGACTTGGCCGTGAACTTTGGCAAATAACGTATCATCTTTGCCTATGCCGACGTTATTACCGGGATGGAAATGAGTACCACGCTGGCGCACTAAAATGCTGCCTGCAGTGACAACTTCACCGGCATGGCGCTTAACACCTAGGCGCTTGGCCTCACTATCGCGACCATTACGAGTACTACCCATCCCTTTTTTGTGAGCAAACAACTGTAAATCAAAAGAATTTAGTTTGAAATTTTCCATCTTACTTTCACCTCCTGTGCTCAGTTATGCGAACACTCTTAGGATATAGTTTGGCAATTTCGTTTAACCCCAACAGCATTGTTTCAAGAATTGCGTCTGTAAGACTGTCCGGCTGACCGATAAGTCTCATTGTAAGACCGTCATTATCTTGCCCAAGATCGATATGCCGTCCAAGATGGCGTTCAATTCCCATAATGGATGACTGAGTAAGCGCAGATACTCCGGCACATACAATGTCTTGTCCATGTGGCGCAGTCTTGGCATGACCGCTAATAGCAAAACCGGTAATTGCCTTATTGTTATCACGAACTAATGTAACCGTAATCATTTTCTGTCCTTATGCATGAATCTTTTCAATACGGACTTTTGTGAACGGTTGACGATGACCCTGACGACGACGGTAATTGGCTTT
>JAGGAA010000037.1 GCA_017889675.1 Bacillota bacterium
ACGTGAAGCTATGCCGCAGCTTTTCTACCAATTAGGGCATTTGCTGCCGCTGACTTTTTATCTAGAAATACTGCGAGCCATTGTTCTTAAAGGGATTGGCATTAATTTCTTGTGGTCGCAGGTCTTTGCCTTGATTGTATATATTTTGGTAGCTTTATCAATCAGCATCATGAAATTTCAAAAGAAGATTGCTTAGTAACTCGGCAAAGCAGTGTAAAAGAAAAAGTGAGAGCATAAAAATTATGCTCTCACTCCAGTACTACTTATTTACTATAAGTTTGCAGATAACTTAGCCCCAATTGTTCGTACATCTCTAAGTGTTGGATGACGGAAACTTCTTGGGTATCGCTTAAGTCGCTGATGATGTTTATGCCAATAGCTTCTTTAATGATGCTTTCAATTTCAAAGGTGCAATAACCGAGAAAAGCCAGCCGTTTAACTAATGATATAATACGTTTCATATCTATATTCCTCCTTAATTCTAAATTGGTAATCATCACGTTCGAAAACGTAATCAGCCGCATTACCGTGGACTACTACCAATTACTAATTAGAACAAAGAGAAATTCGGAGAACTACTTTATCTAAATAGGGGTTTATAACCACATGGACAATAATCTTTTATAATATATCATGAAAGACTGATATAGTCAAGATATATTTTGACAACAATAGTTTTGTTGCTTTATTTTAGGCCCAGAATTTCTTTTAAATTCTTTATTTGACCTTTACCAACAGGTATCTCTATATAGCTACTGTTGCCTAGTGTAGGCAATTTTAGCCAGTAAGTACCTTTAAACCAGGGGATGACTTCTTTAACCTTTTCCATATGGACAAGATAGCTTCTGTGTACTCGGTAAATAGGCGTGTCACGCAGACGTTCTTGTAGTTCTGTCAGTGTGCCGGAGTAGCTATATTCTCCGGTTGCGGTTACAATGCTGACTAAACCGGTATGGGTGTGGATATAGATAATATCATCATAATCAATTACTATAATTTTGCCATTTTTTTCGACGGCTAGTTTGTGTACTGGCTGTTTGACTGTCGAAGTCAGCACTTGGTCAAGGTGCGTGGTGGCTACTTGCCATTCTTCTGGACGATACTTTTCTAAGCGCAGTACGGTAGAGGTTACTCGTTCCCCTTCAAACGGTTTCAGCAGATAATCAACAGCGCCTATTTCAAATGCTTTAAGTGCATATTCATCATAAGCTGTAGCAAAAACAATAAGGGCGTGTGGGGCGGCTGTTCGTAGTGCTAGTGCTGTATCAAGGCCATTCATGCCCCTCATTTGAATATCTAAAAAAACAACGTCAGGGTTATGCTGGGCAGCAAGGCCGACCGCCTCCGGGCCGTTGTCAGCCTCTCCAATCACAGTGATATCAGGCAACTGGGATAACAAAAATTTTAGTTCATCGCGAGCAGGTAGTTCGTCATCAACAATAATAGCTTTAAGCACAGTCATCCACCTCGTCAGTAAGACGTTTCGGAAAACGCAATGTAATTGTAGTGCCATGGTTAATTTGACTGGTAAGTGTTAAGCCATAACTGCTGCCATATTGACCATGGAGGCGTTCATGCACATTGATCAGGCCAATACTTTCGCCACTTGGATGTTCAAGTGGATTGTGAGTTGCTAAATCCATACCAACACCGTCGTCAATAATACTTATCTCGATGGCATTTTCGCAATCAGTAGCCTTAAGCGTAATAGAGCCGCCAGCAGGTTTTGGTTGCAGGCCGTGTTTTATGGCGTTTTCTACCAGAGGCTGAATGGTAAGGGAAGGAATCCGGTAGTGACCAAGTCCTGTCTCAATTGCTTCTATTATTACCAGTTTTTCGCCATGGCGGGCTTGTTCAATAGAAAGATAAGCGCGAACTTGAGCTAATTCTTCGTCAAGGGTGATATTCTGTCCAGTCTTATGCAGTGTATAACGAAAGATCGCACTCAATTTGATAAGCAAATCTCGCGCTAAATCAGGCTTAGTGCGGACAAGCGAAGTAATGGTATTGAGGGTATTAAATAAAAAGTGTGGATTGATCTGAGCATGCAGGGCTTTCAGTTTGGCTTTGGCCGCCCGTTTGGCCTGATGGTCGATCTCGGTAAGTTCAAGCTGGGTGGAAAATAGGTGGGCCAGTCCGGTTGCGAAAACGACATCTGACTGACCGATGCTGCTCTTATGGGTATAATATAGCTTTAGAGCGCCAATTACTCTGTCAGCGCATTTTAGTGGCACGATAATAGCGCTCGCAAGATGACAGCCAATGTGGGCGCAGCCGATGCCTGACTTGTTTTGGGCAAGCTGCATTTGTCCAGTGGCAAGCACTTGGCGGGTAACTGCTGTCAGACTAGTATTAGTAGGAGGGGCATGATGGGAACTTTCTGCACCTGTAAACGCTAGTACCCGTTCGGTATCGGTAATGGCTACAGCATCATAGCCAGCGGCAGCCAAAATTATATGGACTGTTTCATGAGCCGATTCGGCATTGAGACCGTATCTTAAATAGGGTAGGGTTTTGTTAGCAATATGAAGGGCCTTATGGGATTGTTCAGCACCAATTTTTTCTTGCGCGTCTGTGGTAGTTTTGATAATCAACATAAATACCGCTAATCCTAGTGAATTGGCAACAATCATGGGCAAAGCAATTGCACTGACAAGTTCAACGGCAAGGTAATAGGGATGTGCTGTTAATAAAATAATACCCATTTGCATAATTTCCCCAAAAACGCCAGCAGCAAGAGCGAGCCAACCGGGGATGGGCCGCCCTGGGTAGTGTTTGTGGATCATGCCAGCCAACAGGCCTTCACAAATATTGGCTAAAGCGCAAGAAAAGGCAGTAAAGCCGCCTAGCAAGTAACGATGACCGCCGGCAATGATGCCTGCCGATATACCCATGCAACGTCCGCCAATAAGTCCGGCCGCCATAACGCCGACAACTCGGGAATTGGCAATGGCATCATTTATTGGTATACCAGCATAGGTTCCTGAAATGCCGACAAGACCGAAAAAAACAGTAAGCAGCAATGCATCCTGACAAGTATTACGGCGGTTAATCAGCCGCCTAAATATATTGGTTTGAGACAACACAAAAGCAAGTGTGGCAGCCACACTCATCCGTTCAATCATTTCTAATAGTAACTGTTCAGACATATCTCTCCCCCTATTTCTTCAGAATATCATTTTTCGCAGTAGCTGACAATCATTTCTGTTAATGCTTGCAGGATAGTGTGAATAAAATGGTGAAGTATACCTACTAGAAATGAAGGGCTGATTAGCCGAATGAGGAGAGATAATGAGTGAAAAGATTGTTGTTGTATATTACCATGGTTACCCTGGCCGCCTTTGTATGGCCGGTAGCGGCGGCCGATGTGAGTGGGATGATGCCTAATGTTGCGCCGATGATGCTTACTGATAACTTTTGGATTAATAAATTGCACGAGCCTCATCAAGTGCTTTTGGAGCACAATCAGATTGATGCCTTTAACCAGACGGTAATCGACAAGCTACCTGATACAGTTTATGATTTGCGCCAATACCCAAGCCAACAGTCAAAGGAAAAACTGGTAAGCCTGATAGCCGTACCTAAGCCGCCTGAGGATAAGGAGTATATAAACGGGCAGCCAGCTACTGCTGATTATTACAGTGCACTTGCGTCTGAGTGTAATATAGATGCGATTGCATCAACTACTTCAATGCGGTTTGCGTTCACCGTGACTCGTGCCAATATCAGGACTTTTCCTACAAATGATTTTGTGGCAGACAAGAGTGATGACCGTGAATTTGACTTGTTGCAGGAAACGGCGATTGACCCAGCAGAACCTGCTATTATATTGCATGAAAGTTTGAACAAAGATTGGTATTATGTCCAAACCTATAACTATCGGGGGTGGCTGCCAGCCAAGGTGTTGGCTATTGCCGCCAATCGGCAGGAGTGGCGGCAATATCTAGATACAGCGGAATTTTTAACGGTAACAGCCCGTAAACTTACCATCGGAGATAATGAGTTTGCCATGGGAGCCAAACTGCCTCTGGCAACCAATAAGGTACAAGTAAGGGCAGATGGTAAATATGCTGTCAGGTTGCCAGTACGTGGTTCTAAGGGAGAGTTAGTTTTCAAACTGGCTGAAGTACCGGCTGATAATCAGGTGGTTTGCGGATATCTGCCCTATACCAGGGCTAATATTATCAGTCAGGTGTTTAAATTACAGGGTCAGCGTTATGGCTGGGGCGGAATGCATGGTAGTTGGGACTGTTCCTCGCTAGTGCTTGATGTATACCGGAGTTTTGGCTTCAAGCTACCGCGTAATGCCGATGAACAGGAGCTCGCTGCTGGACGTACTATTACATTTTCCGGAAGTGAACGCTTAATGCAAATCAATGCCTTGGAACCAGGGGCTGCTGTCTATATGCCAGGCCATGTTATGATTTATCTGGGTGAACAGGATGGCCATCCATACATTATTCATGCGCTGGGAGGACATAGTACGCCTGAGGGCCGCGTAACAGTTATGCGCGTGGTCGTTAGCGATCTGTCACTCAAGACACGGAGTGGAAAAACATTCCTAAACGCACTAGCTACTGGGAAACAATTCCAATAATGCGGAGTGCTACTAGTTTAGAGATGGTAAACGTGTTATAATAAGGTTCGTTAACGTGCTTAAAGGAGTTAAATGTTTACCATGACCAACATAAAAAATGTTTATGATGAAGTCCAGGTTTTTTTTGACGAAGAACTGGACTGGAATTCAGCAATAAAAAGAGACTGGGTTGAAGGTTTTTTGCGACAGCAGGCTTGGCAGGGAGCCGATGACCAAGTGCTGAGGGATAGGTGGCACAATCTGCAGATGTTTGTAGCGTATTTGGTCTATTCGAGCGATATGACCATTGATGAGATGACAGCTGCCGAGTATAGTCTGGCTGTTGAATGGATGATTGTACAAACAGAGGGGTTTAAGCCCAATGTTAAGACGGTAAATCATTTGTTTGATGTATTGCGGGAGTTTTATGGCTATTTGGCCACAAGAAAAATATATTTTGATATTGCGGAACTTGATCAGGCAGCCGCATTTATGACTGGAAGTAAGCGACTTAAGTTTATTGAGGCAGAAGATGATGAGGAAAGTAGTCTGCTCTCAAAATCATCGCCTACAATACCGAAAGATATCGGCCACATAGTCGGTGAAGCAGTAGAACGACTAATGCTTAAGTTTAGCTCTTACTTTCAGCAAGAAAAGTTTATTGAGGATTTTGACAGGGCTCTTGTACTGTACTTGGGACCACTTGGACAAATGCCAGAAGATGAAAATGACGATGAGTTTTGGCTGGGATTTTGGGATTATTTCTTATTTGATTATCATTTGCTGGCAAATGATCGCACGCCAATAGTTCAGTTTGAGTTGGATTATAATGAACGTTTGACTGAAGAAGAACGAAAAATATTGCAAGAGCTTATGGGCGCTAAATTTACGGTATTTTATGTTGAGAGTGTAGTCAATCAGGATTGGGTTGATTGTGTTAATCTACTAACTGACGAAAAATTCCGCTTGCCTAATCCGAATTATGATTATAAACTTGTAAAAAAATTGTTGTTTTATGGACACGTCTTTCTACAACAAGAAGAAAATGAACTGGTTATGATTAATTTCATTACCAGTGTTGAAATTAGTAGTAATTTGCGCCGTCGGGTTAAAGAAGAGATTAATCGCCAGAAAGATATGTTAGCTTTGCAGCAACCAGGGGTTACTTGGGCTGACTTTGTTGAGCGGCATGCGAATGCTGTAAGACATACGATTGATCTTCTAGCTACTTGGGCCCGGGTTAATGTTACTTCCTACATGCAGGTGGAACGCAACTTTCCGCAGCCGGCAGATGATGCCAAAACCATTAATACGGCAGTAACGGATTCTATTGCAGTTTTTATGCCGAAATTTGGCTATTCCTTGCATGATACTATCTTGGCGCAGAAGTTGTGGCATGATTTTTCTAGAATTATTACCGTGAATGTCAGAAAACCAGCTGTTTGGGCTGCTGCTGTCATTCAAGCCTATTCTCAGATTAATAATGGTGAGGCCGAAATGCCGCTAGATACATTAGCCGAGGAGATGGAGGTAGGTAAATCAAGTATTAGTGCCAACCGTAATAAAATTTTCAATGTATTAAAACTGGAAAAATATGATCCCAGATACTTAAGTGAAGAAGGCATGATTTCCTTGCTGTATGATCTACAATAAGTTTCAGGAGGAGTAAACCATGCAGTGTCCTAAGTGTAATGAGATAATACAAACTGGAATAGAGAGCTGTCCGCACTGTGGCTATACGTTTGCAGTTACCGTATTAAGCCGTCAGGAACGTGATGGCTTTGACGGTATTACTATTGAGGGTGAGAATGTTGATGCCCGCCGCGGGCAGTATAGCAGTTATGAATCAAGTGATTCGCCACGGGTGAAGCGAATCAATCTTTCCTTTGGTTCTTCCGGATGGGTTGGGAATTTGATGGTAGCTGCTATTTTAGCAGTATTGCTATTCTTTTTTCTTCCTGTATTGTTGCTTATCTTTTTAGTAGTTGGTGCTGCGTTCATTGGCATCTGGCTATTGCGGATGTTAGTAAAGTGATAAGAAAAGACTTGGCTTGTGCCAAGTCCTTCAGGACGACCGAATTGCTATGCCATCCATGGCGCAATCGGCACTAGCACCATCCGGGTGCGTCGCCGGCAGAAGCCTTAGTCGTTCTTATGTCAACAGTTCTTAGTCATTGCAAGGAGGGGTAGACGTAGCAATCTAGCTATTCTTCCGCTCCGACTAACAAGGTATGTTTTATTTTCAGGTATTTCTGGGTGAAATACACACTGTTTTGTGCCTCGCGATGATCAAAACCGTAGACGCGGCGGCTGACAGCCAATACCGGCGGTGCTTGAATGCGTTTGGCTACCGCCATACCGGTATAGAGGCGCCACCAGCGTTCCAAATCTTCAATAAATTCACGTGGGCTAGCGAATAGTCTGTTGACAAGACCAGCTTGGCAGCCTAATTTTTGCTCTAGCACAGCAGAGCCTTGGCTATACCAAACTAAAATATCTTCCGGCGTAGCACGGTTCCAATATTCCATAAACGCGCGGAACAAATAGTCGTGATAAGCATAGATAATGGGATCACCCTTGCCTTGATCAACCGATTGATCAAAAGAAAGCTCTGCGCTTGGTACTAAATCAATGATTGCCTGGGGAATCACTTCCCGTTCATAAACGTGAGTATTTAGATAGTTAGCTAATTGATAGACTTGATGTTTCCAGAGGTCAGCCAATGATGCTAAAAATCCGGCTTGATCGCCATAGAGGGTAGAGTAGCCGACAGTAAGCTCACTTTTGTTGGCGTTGCATGTGAAACCGCCCCCAAAAGCAGCCGAGATACCTGCAAGCAAGCGAGCAGAACGGTCCCTGGCCTGAATGTTTTCTAGGACAAAGGAAGATACGAGAAAGTTAAATTGTCGACCGTCGGCCAGGTTAGTGATTGGTGTACCACTGATTTGGGCGGCAGTATATTCGACCGATTCTTCTATAGGCATTACAGTATATAGGCAGCCAAGATTTTGTGCTAGTTGGGCTGCTAAATCCTTGGTAGTTTTGGAGTTGAATTTACTAGGCATATTGACTAGCAGGATATTTTCCGGGTTTAAAATATGAGCAAATAGTGTAGCATTTACCGCTGAATCTATGCCGCCTGACAGACCAATGACAATTTTTGTCATACCAATTGACTGTAAAAATTTCCTAATCCCATAGCTGACAGCTTGATATAAGCTTTCAATAGTAAAATCGTTTGGCACGTTGATTGAGGGCAGGTCTTGACCAGGAATAGTAATAGCAAGGTCCAGGTACGACAGCGTTTCTGTAAAGGGCTGGCAGTAGGCGATAATTTGACCCATACCGTTATACACTGTACTGAAACCGTCAAAGGTATATACTGTTTTACCATTATTTTGAAGACCAACAGTGTTTAAATAGATAAGTGGTACGCCAGTTTCCTGGGCTTGCTTGGAAAATACCCGGTTACGTTTATTGTTTTTACCCAGGGTAAATGGTGAACTAGAGAGATTTATTATCAAATCCAGGGGGCCATTGGCCTTAAGTATGGCAATTGGGTCAATGCCGTAATCGTCATTCCAGCCATCTTCGCAAATAATACAGCCCAAACAATATTCTTTATTCTGGATCGTAACTTTCACTGGTGTCAGTAGGGTTTCAATATCCTGCTTTCGTTCAAGGGCCAGTTTGCGCAGACTAAAAAAATGTCGTGTGTCATCAAATTCACGGTAATTGGGGTGCAATGTCTTGATGCGGGTGGCAGCAAGTTGGCCATCTTGAGCCACAAAGCAAGCATTATATTTGCGTACCCGACCATCATCGCCGTGTTTATCCCATTGAATAGCAACATTACCGAAAATGATGCAGATATTTTGGGAAGCAGCAATTATCTGGTGACCAAATATTTCACAATCATGTAGAAAAGACGATTGTTCCCAAGTATCACCTAATAAATAACCAGGGACGGCCATTTCGGGGAAGATAATTATATCAGCATGTTGGTTACAGGCTGCCTGTATCATCGTCAGCATTTTATCGGTATTTAAATCCGGTCTACCAGGAATAACCTCCATCTGGCCTAAAGCAATTTTGAGCAAAAACCATTCACCTCTATCATAAATACAATGATGTACTAATTTTTCGCTGCCGGACCGCACTTGTCCTTCTAAATGTTACTACTATTACTATATTATTTGTAACTATGTTAAACATATAGACGTAGTATTATTAAAAAATAAATCGCCCAAGGAGGGCGGTTTAGGCTAACGTACTATATAATCAATATTAATTTCGCTCTGTTCGGATAAATCAAGAACTAGTCCATTATCTAATTGAATCATCGAACGTGCAGGCTGTTCTCTATTAATATATACCACGCGGCCTTGTTGGCCGTCAGTAAGCGCCACTCGGTTGCCTGATAAGAAATTCGTCATGTTGTCAGCAAAAATTATGCAAATTTTGGGGTCAAGGCGGTAAACTTCCTCACGCAGTTTCTGAAGACTAAGATAGGGACTTAACCTGGATTGCGGATTTTCGCAGTTGATTGTCATCCCTTCATCATATAAATCTGCCACGGCCACAATCTTAGCATAAGGATGGATATAATAGTCAGTAATACTACCTGGGTAACCGCTGCCATCCCGCCTTTCATGATGCTGGAAAACAGCTGCAGTAATGCTTGGGGAGATAGTAGAAAGTTTACTTACCAGATGATAACCGTGGGCAACATGTTTCATATATTGTTCATATGAGTCTGGTGGAAGCCGGTTAGGCTGATTTAGCAGCTCTATCGGTAGGCGCGATTTGCCAACATCATGCAATAGTCCGGCCAAAGAGATAGCATTAACGGAATCTGGCGGATAGTTGAGCCAAGTGGCAATAAGTGCAGAGATGGCGCTAACATTGACGCTATGGTACATGGTATAGTCGTCACAAGGCGGTAAATTATATAGGCGGTCAATCACATTGCCTGCTTCGGCAACACCAGCAGCAAGTTCATCAGCAGTGGTGGTAAAAGTGTCTAAGGGGATGTCCTGGGTGGCTCTAATATCGTCAAAAGCCTTTTGAACGACGGTAACTGATTGGTTATATGTATTAAGAAATTTTTGTAGTTTTGGGTCAACAAGGGGATTAAGGGTGGTTACCTCAGTGTAGACGGAAACAGTGGACACTTGCCAATTGTTTAATTTTTGAATAGTGTGTTGAGTGAGGATGCTGTTTTGGCTAAATAGTATTTTCCCATCATTGGAACAGACATCACGGGACAACTTCATACCAGGAACAAGATATTCAATACGCTGCTCAATTATTCTACGGTTTTCAGCTGTTTCACTCATAAAAACCTCACAATATAAGAATGAGAGTACAATATATAGGCGATAATGTTATTTCAACAATAATATGGAAATATCCTTCAACTATATGGAAAGAACTATGATGAAAATTTTTATTTTTATCAAATGGAAGAAGGAATTTTTATAATTTATGATAAATCGTATATAAATATAAATAGGAGGTGTTGTATACAATGACAAATTGCTCGACAATCATGACAATTATCCAGGACAATCGTATGGAGACGGCGGTAAAGGTTCAAGATGTACTTACAAACTATGGTTGCTATATTCGGGTGCGGTTAGGGCTTCATGATGCGGCTGTAGGTTCTTGTACCAACAACGGCATTATTTTGCTACAGTTATGCGGAGAGGCTGTGCCAGTAAAGCAGATCGAACAAGAACTGCAGAAAATACCTAATGTAAAAGTTAAATCAATGAACCTTGATTAACGATTACGGGCGCGGTTTTCCGCGCTCGTATCTCTTTGTTGACAAATAGAGGAAACAATACTATACTGTGAAAAAATGCAAAACCTATAGACGAATTTTTTAGCTGAGGAGGGAATATATTTGTCAGCAAAAGTCTGTTTTATTCCTATGATAGATGATCCAATGGCTATTGATTAGGTTACACTTGATCTTACTGCCAAGGCACAGGCAAAACGCTGGCAGAGCTGTCTTATGCCCATCATGATGCGATGATTCAGGTAAGTCATGCGGCTAAGATTGGCATGGGGACACTTGAATATCAGCTTATTACAATTGAATGAAATAAATCGATATAGAATGCATGTAAATAATATAGTATGATTATAGTGATAGATAGTTAGGGGAGAAAACGTATATTGTTATGAAAACAAATGCTGCTAGAATATTGGATGGTCTTAAATTTACCTATGAATTGCGGGAATATGAGGTTGATGAAACTGATTTAAGTGCGCAAAATGTGGCGGAAAAAGTGGGGATGCCAGATGCGCAGGTATTTAAAACCCTAGTAGTAAAAGGCGATAAAACTGGAATTATAATGGCCTGTATCCCCGGGGCCACCGAACTTGATCTTAAAGCATTGGCAGCCGTTAGTGGCAACAAAAAAGTAGAAATGGTGTCGCTAAAAGAGGTTCAACCGCTTACTGGTTACGTTCGCGGCGGTGTTTCACCGCTAGGCCCGAAAAAGCGTTATCCGGTTTTTTTAGATAAAAGTGCGGCAAACTGGCAGGTAATTGCTGTTAGTGCTGGTGTTCGAGGGTGTCAGATTATCCTTGCGCCTGAACACTTAGCGCAAGCTGTGAAGGCTCAGGTTTGTCCAATTGCTCGCGATTGTAAAGATTAGTAGCTAAATGTCCGGGAGGAGTTTCTTTTTATTATGAAAATTACTATTCATGAAAGTATTAGTCAAGTTGTACCTAATTGCCGCTTAGGATATTTGACTATTAATGATGTTGTTGTCAGGGGGACACCACCAGCTTTAAGTCAGGAGTTTGATAGGCTGCAAATAGAAGTTGGTCAGGTATACAATATGGATAATCTGCCAAAACTTCCGCGGATTTTGGCAGTGCGTAATATGTACAAAAAGCTTCACTTTGATCCGTCACGTTATCGACCTGCATCAGAGGCTTTGGTGCGGCGTGTATTGCAAAAGAAAAACTTGTATTATGTAAACAGTGCGGTAGATGTCAACAACTATTGTTCTATCAAGTTTTTATTGCCATTTGGTCTTTATGATTTAGATCAGATTGTAGGCAATAGTAGTTATAGACTGGCAACAGAGGGGCAATATACCAACATAGCAGGTAAGGAAGTTTCTGCTGATCATAAACCATTTTTAACAGACAATATTGGGGTATTTGGCAATCCTACCGCAGATTCGCGGCGGACGGCGGTTACTTTGGCAACTCACAATTTGCTAGCTGTTGTTTATGCTGATGAAAATGTCAGTCTCACAGAATTAAATAATGTACTTGATTTTGCAGCTACCATGTTTGTTTGTTATAATGGAGGGACTGTGACCGGAAAACATATTGTAAATGCCGAAAGATAGTTAAATAGTATTTTTTGTGGGAGGAGTCTTTGTATGTATCTTAGCACACGAGGTCAGGTTGAGAGGATGACATCCGCTCAGGCCATTGCACAAGGGATCGCCCCTGATGGTGGCTTGTTTGTACCGGAAGCTATTCCGTGCGTAGATGAAACGTTTATCGTTACGTTATGTTCGCTTTGCTACCAAGACCGGGCAGCCGCTATATTACAGTTGTTTTTGACTGATTATACGGAGGTTGAATTGAAAAGCTGTGTAGCTGGCGCTTACGGAAGCGGCAAGTTTAGTAGTCCGGCTGTCGCACCGGTTGTCAAGGTTGGCGAACAGACAGTTGCTTTAGAATTATGGCATGGCCCGACTAGCGCTTTTAAAGATATGGCATTGCAATTATTACCAAGGCTGCTGTCTTGTGCGCTCAAGAAGATCGGTGAACAGGCTCAAATCGTTATTCTTGTTGCCACCTCTGGGGATACGGGTAAAGCCGCGCTGGAAGGCTTTAAGGATGTGGAACAAACGCAGGTTATGGTTTTTTACCCAGAAGAGGGCGTAAGTCAAATTCAACGCCTGCAGATGGTTACGCAGGAAGGGGAAAATCTTAAAGTATTTGCTGTAAAAGGCAATTTTGATGATGCCCAGACAGGTGTAAAACGTATTTTTAGCGACCAAGCATTTAATGCAGAAATTGCTAATGACGGTTTTAAGTTATCATCAGCTAATTCTATCAACTGGGGCCGATTAGTGCCGCAAATCGTGTATTATTTCAGTGCTTATGCCGATTTGGTGCGAGATCAGCAGATAACGCAAGGCGATAAAGTGAATTTTGTTGTTCCTACAGGAAATTTTGGTAATATTTTGGCAGGCTATTATGCAAAACAGATGGGTTTACCCATTAACAAGCTGATCTGTGCTTCCAATAGTAATAATGTATTGACTGATTTCCTTACAACTGGTGTGTATAGCCGTAATAGGCCATTCTATAAAACGTATTCACCTTCGATGGATATTTTGATTTCTAGCAATTTGGAACGATTGTTGTACCATATTACTAAGCAGGATTCCAAACAGATCAGCCAGTGGATGGAAAAACTCAATACCACTGGGGAATATCATATTGGTGATGAGTATTTAGCTGCGATCAAAGAGCTATTTCCGGCAGGTTGGGTCGATGATGTTCAAACAGCCGCCACTATTGACCGGGTACATAAGGAGTATGGCTATGCGCTTGATCCGCATACGGCAGTGGCGTGGCAGGTTGCCGAAAACTATCGCCATCAGACGGGAGATACTACTTTAAATATTATTGTTTCTACCGCCAGTCCGTTTAAGTTTAATCAAACAGTGCTAAATGCATTAGCCGGAGCTGATAGCGTTAAAAATAAGTCCGAGTTTGCAGTTTTAAACCAATTGTCCCGAATTATTGACAGGCCTGTGCCGCCAGCACTTGCTGAGCTTGAACACAAGGCTATTCGTCATACGGCTGTGTGCGGTAAACAAGACATGCCGAAGGTGGTAAAAGCAGCAATACATACAACGCGCTAAAGATTACCCCCACGCACACCTGAGGTTGCAAACCTCTGTAATGCGGAATATATAGATATAATATAGGGGAGGCGAGGAAATGACAGGGAATGTATATCATAACTTAAGTTCTGCTCAATTAGTAGAAGCTGCCATTAGGAGAGGAGAAGGGCAACTAACTGCCAGTGGTGCGCTGCAGGTTACTACTGGTAAATACACAGGCCGATCACCTAATGACAAGTTTATTGTTGACTCGCCTGATGTGCATGACAAGATTGCTTGGTGTGGTAATAAGCCACTTTCTATGGGAAAATTTGATCAACTGTATAGTAAGATGCAGGAATATATTCAAACCCGTGAAATTTTTATTTTCAATGGATTTGCGGGCGCTGATCCTGCAAACCGTATTTGTGTTCAGTTTATCAATGAATTTGCCTGGCAGAATCTCTTCGTACATCAGTTGTTTCTTCGCCCGGAAATAATAGAAGCAGAAGCTGACCTTGAGTATAAAGTGATTTGTCTTCCCGGTTTCAAGGCTGATCCTGCTGTCGATGGTACGGCCTCCGAAGCTTTCATCGTTCTTAATCTTGAAAAACGCATGGTACTTATTGGTGGTACTCAGTATGCCGGCGAAATGAAAAAATCAATCTTTACCGTAATGAACTATATTTTGCCGGAACGAAATATATTATCAATGCACTGCTCAGCTAATGTTGGTGCTAATGGGGATACGACATTATTCTTCGGGCTAAGTGGTACAGGGAAAACCACCTTATCGGCCGATCCAGCCCGCCAATTGATCGGTGATGATGAGCATGGCTGGAGTGATACGGGCATCTTTAATATTGAGGGTGGCTGTTATGCCAAATGCATTGGTCTTACCTATGAGACTGAACCGCAGATTTGGGAAGCCATTCGGTTTGGTGCTGTATTAGAAAATGTGGTCATTGATTCGGCAACTCGTCTACCAAATTTTGCTGATGGTTCGATCACCGAAAACACTAGAGTCGCCTATCCTGTAGACTATATTCCGAATGCTTTGATTCCCGGAGTTGCTGGGCATCCGCAAACCATCGTATTTTTGACGGCCGATGCCTTTGGTGTACTGCCGCCCATTTCTAAACTTAATGCTGAACAGGCAATGTATCATTTCTTATCAGGTTACACCAGCAAACTTGCTGGTACCGAACGCGGCATCACTGCACCACAGGCTACCTTTTCAACTTGTTTTGGCGCACCATTTTTGCCGTTGTCAGCCCACAAATATGCAAAACTCTTAGGAGAAAAACTAAAACGCTATCAAACCAATGTATTTTTAATTAATACTGGTTGGTCAGGTGGTCCTTATGGTGTTGGCAGCCGGATGAAGCTGTCTTATACTAGAGCTATGGTGACAGCGGCTATGGAAGGGCACCTGACAGACGTATCCTACCAACTGGACCCGATTTTCAATGTATATGTGCCGGAAAGCTGTCCTGGTGTACCGGCTGAAATTCTTATGCCGCGTAATACGTGGAATGATAAAGCCGCTTATGATCGTAAAGCCCAGGAACTTGCCCGGCTGTTTGTTGAAAATTTCAGCAGCTTTACTTCGAACATTTCCCAAGAAATTATTGCTGCCGGACCTAAAGGTTAATTCGCAAGGCCGCCGTTTCCCACATGGGACGGCGGTCTTTGTGTATTATTAGATAACTGGCAGTTTTTGTTTGAGAGTAAGTACTGGGGCAAACAAATCGCCTAGTTTGTCAGTTCGCGCTAATACCTGAGAGGCTTCAAAGCTGCTTTTTTCATATTGGCAACAATCAGGCTAGGGTATTTTTCCTGAAAGCGGGTGGCGAGTAGTCGGGCAAAGCTTTTCGTCGTGTCATAGCTGACAGGCGTATTGAGTGGTATATATACCTGTAGACCTTTGGAGCCTGAGGTTTTTGGGAAACTTTGCAGCCTGTGCTTATCAAAGTAATCTTTTAAAAGTAAGCTAACTTGGGCGCAGTCTACAATGGTAGCTGGCAGACCTGGATCAAGATCAAAGACTAATATGGAAGGTTGGTTTATTTTGGGGATTACTGATAACGAGGTATGTAGTTCGAGTGCTGCCAAGTTAATCGCCCATACCAGGGTAGCTAAATCAGTGGTGTTACAAAAGTTGATAGTGCGATTCTTACCGCCACTCCAGATAGGAATGGTCTTAATCCAATCAGGATGAGGGGATGGACATTCTTTTTGGTAGAAAAACTTGCCTTGTGCACCATTGGGGTATCGTTTCATGGTCAGTGGTCTGTTGGTAAGGTGGGGTAGGATTAGCGGAGCAATACGAATGTAGTAGTTGAGCATTTGTCCTTTGGTAAAGCCTGTGGCGGAATAAAATACTTTGTTAAGGTTGCTGATTTTTAGTTTACGTCCGGCTACATCAAGGGTTGTTTTGAGCTTGCTATCACTGGACATTGGCTTTTTTCCTCTTGGTGGTTGTCGGTGATTTTTTAGCTTTGCCGCTGGAATTTTTTTTTTTAATTGCCGAGATGCTGGCTTCAAGAGCTGCCATTAAGTCAATTACTTTGCCGCCTTCTTTGACGTCTGGTTGGTTAATAACTGTTTGTCCCTCCGCCTTTTTCTCCAGCATATCCATAATCTGCTGATAATACTGGTCATGATATTTACCAGCCTCAAAGTCAGTAGTGAGCGATTCGATTAGCTGTTCGGCCATCACTAATTCTTTTTTGCTCGGCTCAGACACATCTGTTGGCAGTTCTTCCAACTCAACTGCGGCAATGATTTCGTCGGCAAAGTGCATAGTCGAAAGTGCTAGCGCTTTTCCCATAGGGCGGATAGCAGTAAGATATTCTTTATTGCGCATAACTACCCGGGCGATGGCAACTTTTCTAGTGCTTTGCATAGCAGCAAGTAGTAAGAAATAGGCGTTGCCGGCTCCTTTGTCAGGAGTAAGATAATAGCAGTTGTTGTAGTATAGCGGGTCAATCTGATCCAGGTTAACAAAATCTTCAATAGCAATTGTTCGGGCATTTTTGGGCTGGATGGCCTCAAGTTCTTCGCTGGTGACAACTACATACTGCTCAGGCGAGATCTCATAGCCTTTAACAATATTGTCAGCAGGTACTTCTGTGCCGTCAGACGGGCAGACTTTCTTTAGGCGAATACGACAGCCATCTGATTTACGCAGTTGATTAAAGTGGATGGATTTCTTCTTGATGGCGTTGTACAGTTTGACTGGAATATTGACAAGACCAAAACTGATTGAGCCGCTCCACATCGGGCGGGGCATAGGCATTACCTCCAGTGCTTAGTCTTCGCGGATAACTTGCCGTGGTTTTTTGTCGTCTCTTAACCCTTTAAAGGATGGATGACGGAGGGTATGGTTCGGGGTCCATTCGGTAAATTCGAATTCGCCAACTAATAGAGGCTCAACAAATTGTGCGTCTTTAGCTGTTATTTTATGAGCAAAAGGGTTGTTTTTTCTGCTTAATGGCGCCAATAACTGAGCAAGCGCTGCTAGTGTGGAATGAGTAAAACCGGTGCCAGCTTTCCCTGCGTATAACAAGTGTTGAGGTATACCGCAGGCCTTTGCTGCCTGGGGCGTATTATCATAGTAACCAAGCAAGAGTGCTCCTATTTGGCCTTGGCGGGCACCCTGTCCTGGTACCCAGCCGCCAATGACAAGTTCTTGGCGACGTTGATTTTTGATTTTGAGCCATGCTCCGCTGCGTTTACCTGCTTGGTAAGGACTGTCCAGGCGTTTGGCAATAATGCCTTCTAAGCCAAGCTGGCGGGTGGCGGCTAGGATGGTTTGTCCATCACCTGTTTTATAGGCAGGCGTTTGCCAATGAGCGTTGTTTAATGCAAGGTTTTCCAGTATGTCGCGACGTTTGGTATAGGGGTTTTCCAAGAGTGAGTAATTATCAAGTGACAGGATGTCAAAGATTATATAATTTGCCGGAATTTTTTTAATCATCTTCGCGATAACCATATCGTCTTTTAACCCCATCCGGTGTTGTAACAGGGAAAAGGAGGGCAGGCCCTCCGCGTCAAAAGCTACAATTTCTCCATCAAGAATCATCTCGGTATGACAACTGCCTACCTCCGTTGCTAGTGCCATAAGCTCAGGGTATTGAGGGGTAATATTTTTAAGATTGCGGCTTATAAGCATAAAGCTATTGTTTTTTAGATAAAAAAGCGCTCTGATTCCATCCCATTTAATTTCAAAGCTATATTCACTTTGTGTGGTGGGTAGCGGACCGGATTTAGCTAGCATTGGTTTGATGAGTGCCATAGTAGCCTCGCTTAATGATTAGTTAGTAATAGCTTTTGCAAGGTTGGCGAATATATTCCAACAAAAA
>JAGGAA010000280.1 GCA_017889675.1 Bacillota bacterium
CTTTGGGAGCTGTTCTCGCCGCCACACACATCATGTCGGCAATCCTCCCTACAGTACGTTCTTCCACTTCTTGGCTACTACTAATCATATCAATTCCTCCATTTAACTCTTATTATATATTAGCAATTATTGCCACTACATAACAATTCAATCCTTCAAAATTAGATCTTTCCAAAGAATGTCTTCTCTGTTATAATTTTAAATGATAGAATACATTTTGACAAGTACGCACTTAATCGTGCTATAGTATCTATTTGTATACCGAATTCGTCAATCATGCTATCCAAACTATATACAACTTGTTAGAGACTTTTGCATCATCACCTACCTGCGCCTGCGAACTTTTTTTACTGCAGAATATATAATACTAATTGGAGTGACCACAAATGATTACTTTCAAAAATATCCAATATCAGTGTTCTATGGAATTAACATTAGATCTTATTGGTGGCAAGTGGAAATCATTGATTCTCTGGCATTTAGGGGAAAGCACCCTGCGATTTAGCGAGTTAAAAAAGACATTACCAAAAATAACTCAAAAAATGCTCACCCAACAACTGCGAGAATTGGAAGCGAGCGGACTGGTGAACCGATTTATATATACCCAAATTCCCCCTAAAGTAGAATATTCTCTTACACCAGCCGGCAAGAGTCTCTTACCTATATTAGAAACTTTGTGTCAATGGGGGCTTACTTATGCTAATGCCTCAAAATTAGTTGATGAACAATTATGTAAAGGCATCAAGTAAAATAAGAATGACCTATCAGCGAGAAAAGCTGATAGGTCATTCTTATAGTGCAGTTGTTAATGTAACATATCCCACAATTGTTTTCCGATTAGCAGCGTTGTCATCGATATAAACAATGGTTTTACATAAGCAGCGCCTTTGGCAATGGCAAATTTAGAACCAGCAATAGCACCAGCAATCATCGCTATCCCCATGGTAATACCATACACATAATTGACTGAACCGGCCAGAATAAATGTTACGACTGCACCGAGGTTGCTTGCCATATTAAGTGCCTTGGCATTCCCGGCCGCCACCACAAAGTCAAAACCCAGCATTAAAAATACAAAGATTAAAAATGATCCTGTTCCTGGTCCGAAGAAGCCGTCATAAAAGCCCAGGGCCAAAGCTGCACATCCGCCTAAGATACCGGCTCTTTTATTAATACCTTCATAGGTAGACTTATCACCCCAGTCTTTTTTTAACATTGTGTAAATTGCTACTAAAACCAACATAACTATAACTAACGGTTTTAAAAATTCAGGAGGAATCAGCCTTACCGTATATGCTCCCAGTATTGAACCAATTAAGGACAGAGGAAAAAGATATTTAACTAGACCAATATCCATCTTTCCTGAACGCAAAAACGATATGCTACTCGTACTAGAACAGCATATCGAGGCTAGTTTGTTGGTTCCCAACACAACGCTAGGAGGCAATCCGGTCACAAGCAGTGCCGGCACGGAGATTAACCCACCACCGCCAACAACAGAGTCGATAAAAGCCGCGATAAAGCCTGCCCCCAATAAGAAACTAATCATATCTATACTAATATGTTCCATACTAATTGACCTCCTGTTTTTCCATTCACAAGTACGTTTTGATGTTTTTCAAAAATAAGTTACTAGTGCCACCCCTTGAGTTCATTATAGCCAATGTTTATACTTAAAGTAAAACGAATTAAATTCATTAATAACATGCAAAACATTACTATTTAAATAAATAGAAGGACAATCATAATGAACATTGATGATATTCAAGCATTTTTAGCAGTTGTTGCCAATCAAAGTTTAACAAAAGCTGCTGAAACTCTTCATCTATCCCAATCTACGATAAGCCATCGCCTCAAAAATCTTGAACAAGAACTTGATTTAGTTCTTGTTGAGCGGCAGAAAGGGTTAAAAACCATCTCCCTTACTCCCGCTGGTGAAGATTTCATACTAGTCGCTGAAAAATGGATTCATTTGTGGTTAGAAACCCACTCATTAAAGTCACGTACTAGTTTATCACTGGCAATTGGTTCAGTTGACAGCGTAAGCACCTATTTACTGCCCAATATTTATCAGCAGATCATCAACCAACGCCCTACCATGCGCTTACATATTTATACCAAAAATTCACCCGAACTTTATGATTTGCTGGAACAACGCACAATCGATATTGCGTTTGTCGTGCAGGAAAGGATCAATAAAAATATTGAGTTATCGCCCTTCTTTGCTGAACCTATGGTTATTCTCCGTTTAGCCTTGCCAGAGCATCAGTCTGTTCAAAGCATCCATCCGCAGCAGCTAAATCCAAGTGATGAACTATACCATGACTGGTTTCCAAGTTATCAAATCTGGCATAACAAATGGTGGGACCCGCTTATCCCGCCCCATATTCAGGTAAGTAATGGCCCAATGGTACTGCCCTTACTGCGGACACCGCAACAGTGGGCTATTGTTCCCGTATCTATTGCACAATCTGCGGCCGCAACTCATAAATATACTATTCAAAAACTTATCGATCCACCGCCTGACCGGATATGTTATAAAGTAACTCATAAATTTGCAAAGTCCAGCACTAAAGAAGCATTAGCCATTTTTGAATCTTTTGCTGCAGGGCTTCATAAACAATTTGATTATTTGAACCACGTTAACTCCAAAACCAAAATCCTGCCATAATGATTATACACGTTTTTTCATGCAAATTAATCATAAAGCCAAAAGAAAAAGCATTGCACCATTTTTCGGTAGCAATGCTCTTTCTTTTGGCTTTCTTAACTACTATACATACCGTTGCTGCTCATATAATTGTAAATCCCTTCGCCATGTTGCTGCTCTTCCTTTTGAATATGATTTAAAGCTTGACGTACGCTGGCATCCGACGATTCAAAAATGGCCGTGTCATAAGCACCTGAAACAAATTTTTCCGTCATTAACATATCACTGCAAAGCATTGCGTCAGCTTGACTAGCAGCTGATGAAGAGGCTGCCGATGTCGCCGATGTTGCCTGAGTACTGCTTTGCTGTGACTGCTGACTCTGTTGGCCTTGACTCATACTGGGGACTTGGCCACTCAAAATGGATGTTAGGGTATTCAAATGCTGCTGTTCTTGCTGTGCATAGGATTGAAATAATTGTTTTAATTGAGGATCACTAGCCTGCTCGGCACTATTTTGATACTTTTGAATACAAATTTTTTCATGAGACTGTTGGTCTTGCAGTAACTGTTTTTCTTTTTGGCTCAGTTGTACTGTCATATGGCTACCTCCTTTA
>JAGGAA010000281.1 GCA_017889675.1 Bacillota bacterium
ACGGGTTGGAAACGGCGTTCTAAAGCGGTGTCTTTTTCAATATGTTTGCGGTATTCGTTTAATGTGGTGGCGCCAATGCATTTGAGTTCTCCTCTGGCCAGCATCGGCTTTAGAATATTGCCAGCATCCATGGCGCCCTCGGCCGCACCGGCGCCGACAACGGTATGCAACTCATCAATAAATAGAATAATCCGGCCTTCTGCTTTGGTAATTTCGGCTAATACTGTTTTGAGGCGCTCCTCAAATTCACCGCGGAATTTGGCACCGGCTACCAGGGCTCCGAGGTCCAGGGAATATACAATCTTATTTTTCAGGGTCTCAGGCACATCACCGGCAACAATACGCCGGGCTAATCCCTCAACAATGGCGGTTTTACCAACACCAGGTTCACCAATAAGCACAGGGTTGTTTTTCGTGCGGCGAGATAGAATCTCAATAGTCCGGCGGATTTCTTCATCCCGGCCGATTACCGGATCAAGCTTGCCTTGTGTGGCCAGTTCTGTCAAATCACGACCATACTTGTTGAGTGCCTGAAGGTTTTCGTCAGGATTATCATTTGTAATAGGTTGACCGCGTCTAAACTGGTTCACCACTTCTTGAATCCGGCTTCGGGTCAGTCCGAAATCACGGCACACGGCTACTAAATCATTGTCACCGTCTTCGGCAATAGCTATCAACAAATGTTCGACACTAACATACTCATCTTTCATGGTTTTGGCATGTTTCTCAGCTACGGCCAAGACCCGCATCATGGCCGTATTCATACGTAAACCGCTTTCCTGGCCACGCACTGAGGGCAGCGTGTTCAAAAGTTGTTCTAATTTAGTAGTTAGTAAGCGTACATCGATAGTTAGTTGGCTTAACAGATAGGCCATAATGCCCTCGGCATCTTTAACAAGGGCGAGAGCAAGATGTTTGGCCGTTAGTTCTTGATGATAGTTCAGAGCGGCAAGCTGTTGTGCTTCCTGCAAAGCGGCGGCTGCTTTTTGGGTATATTTTTCGCTGTTCATGATTGTTACCTCCTAAAAAATATGTCATACTTCAAGCGAGCTATTCACAGGTAATATTTACAATTCAATACTACCAGAAAAACGGTATTAATTGGAGTTCGATAATAATTCATAGTGAACGGTTTTAAGCGAATTAGGCTGATTTTATGCAAAAAAAGCGTAGCAGACGCAAAGGATCTAACTTTTACTGACTTTTTGACTTTTATTGACTTTGAAAATGCATATTAGCAAATAAATTTGTAGGGAATAGAAATTTATTTGCTAAAAAAACTTGCATTTTTAGTGTATAATATACTGATTAGGGTGAATTATACATATAATTTGCCTGTATGACTTTTATATGAAGCGGGTGTAGTATATTGGCGTTGTCTTTCTCAGATATTGCTGTCAGTGGGCTATGGCCAAGCAGCTATGTTTATGTTGCAATTGGTATGCTTATTAGTATTGTTATTTATTTGTTGAAAAATAATTATCAGTATAAGCGGACCGTTCAGTCATTACAGCAACAGAATGAAGAATATATGACAGTTCATGAGGAATTAGCGGCCCAGGAGGAAGAACTCAGACAAAATTTTAATGAGCTATATCTAAGTGATGAAACTATTAGGCAAAACGATGAAATACATCAGTTACTTACCGAAGGCTCCAATGATGGTTTGTGGATATGGGATATTGTTACTGATGTTAAGACAGTATCTGAACGCGGTTGGAATATGCTGGGACTACCTGAGCAGGCGGTAAATACGAAAGAAAAATGGAAACAGGAGATTGTACATCCTGAGGATTTACCGCGCATGGTGGCTGAACTGGAACGCCATTTTAGTGGCCAGGACCCTTTTTACCAAATTGAGTACCGGGTCAAATCCGCACAGGGCGGCTACCGTTGGATTTTATCGCGAGGCAAGGCATCATTTGATAGTTATGGGCAGCCAGTGCGGATGGCGGGCTCGTATACCGATATTTCTGACCGTAAATATAAAGAAGAAAGAATTAAGCATATGGCTTATTATGATGCGCTTACCGGCCTTGCTAACCGGGAACTGTTGATCGAAGTTGCCAAGGAAGCGCTAAGCGTGACTACCAACAGTAACAAGCGAAGTGCTTTGATTTTTATCGATATTGATAATTTTAAACTAATTAACGATACGTATGGACATTCCTGGGGGGATAAGTTACTTGTCAGTATTAGCAAGCGGCTGTCAGCGCTGGTAGTTGATGTAGGTATGGTTGCTCGCTGGGGTGGTGATGAAATTGTTCTATTTTTACCAGCTATGGATAGTATTGAGGAAGTAACGGCTTATGCTGACAAGATGATGCAAGAGCTTGAAGAGCCGACCAACGTAAACGGACATGATTTCCACATTACGGCCAGTGCTGGTATGGCTGTTTATCCTGAACATGGCGATAATGTGGAAGAACTTTTACGCAACGCCGATATGGCCATGTATGCAGCCAAAACGTCAGGTAAGCATATCTATCGGTTTTTTGATAAGTCTATGCATGATGCGGTTGTTGAAAAAATGCTGCTGGAAGCCCGGTTGCGCCAGACGGTTGACAATGGTGAGCTTAGGCTGTATTATCAACCGCAGTACAACATGAAGACTGCTCAGATTGAAGGGTTTGAGGCGTTGCTTAGATGGGAAAGTCCTGATTATGGCATGGTTTCACCGTTAAAGTTTATTCCCTTAGCAGAAGAAACAGGGCTTATTGTTGGTATTGGTAATTGGGTGTTGAGAGAAGCTTGCATCTTTAACCAAGCGCTATATGCACGCGGTCAGGGACGGTTGTGTACAGCGGTAAATATCTCAGTAGTGCAGCTTATTCAAAAGGACTTTGTTCAAGTGGTTGCTGAGGTATTAGCTGAAACCGGTTTACCGCCAGAGTATCTGGAGTTAGAGATTACCGAGAGTGTATTAATGGAGCGGTTTGAGGACAATGTTCGCAAGCTAGAAGAGCTTAGGAGCAAGGGAGTGCGGATTGCGCTTGATGATTTTGGCAGCGGTTATTCATCACTGACCTACCTGAAAAAACTACCTATTACAGCTCTGAAAATTGATAAAGGGTTTATTGATGATATTGCAATTGGTGATAATAAGATTGCAATTACAGGCAGTATTATTGAATTAGCGCATGAGATGGGTTTGGTCGTGGTTGCGGAAGGCGTTGAGACTGAAGGGCAATTTGCCTATCTTAAGCAAAAAAGCTGTGATTATATTCAAGGATATCTTATTAGCCGACCGCTGCCTATCTTATTAGCCGACCGCTGCCGCCGGAAGAATTTGTAAAAAAATTGCAGGGGTGAGAATTATGAAAAACGTGTTAACAATTGCTGGCTCTGATTCAAGCGGCGGTGCTGGCATTCAGGCAGACCTGAAAACATTTGCGGCCCATGGAGTGTTTGGGATGAGTGTTATCACTGCCGTTACTGCGCAAAATACACAAGGTGTATTTGCTGTTCAGGATATTACACCAGAGGTAATTGCTAAGCAAATGGAGGCTATTTTTGACGATATTGCGGTTGCTGCGGTTAAAATTGGCATGGTATCGCAAATCGAAACAATTAAAATAATTGCGGCTAAATTAAAGGAGTATGGTGCGATAAATATTGTGGTCGACCCGGTTATG
>JAGGAA010000038.1 GCA_017889675.1 Bacillota bacterium
ATGTAATTGAAGCAAGTGGTAAAGCCTATGTTAATGCAATCAACAAAATGCTGGCTGTCTGCGGTTTTCCCGCAGTTGAACAAGCCGGCGGGAGGTAATGATCATGGCTAGAGCAATGACGATGACAGAAAAAATCTTTGCCGCCCATGCTGGTTTGAGTGAAGTCCAGCCTGGCCAGCTTATTAAAGCTAAGCTGGATTTGGTGTTGGGCAATGATATCACATCACCGCCGGCCATCAAAGAATTTGAACAAATCAGCGACAAGGTTTTTGATAAAGATAAAATTGTATTGGTGCCTGACCATTTTACGCCGAATAAAGATATAAAATCGGCCGAGATGGCTAAAACCATGCGGGAATTTGCCAGAAAACAGAATATAACTCATTATTTCGAGGTTGGGCGCATGGGTATTGAGCATGTGCTGCTGCCTGAACAAGGCTTGGTGGCTCCAGGGGAAGTAATTATTGGTGCTGACTCACATACTTGTACTTATGGCGCAGTCGGCGCATTTGCCACTGGTGTTGGTTCTACTGACATGGCCTGTGCGATGGCCACCGGGGAAACCTGGTTTAAGGTTCCTGCCAGTATTAAAGTGGAACTGACAGGTAAACTTACTAAGTGGGTATCTGGTAAGGATGTAGTGTTAACCCTTATTGGTATGATAGGTGTTGATGGGGCACGTTACCAGTCGCTGGAGTTCGCTGGACCAGGTGTAGCTTCACTTACCATGACCGACAGGTTGACAATTTCTAATATGGCCATTGAAGCTGGGGCCAAGAATGGAATTTTCCCGGTAGATAGCATTACCGAACAATATTTGACAGGCCGGGTTAAACGGGCCTATACGCCTGTGGCTGCTGATCCGGGTGCCGAATATATAAGGACAATTACTATTAACTTAGAAAAGCTTACCCCGGTAGTGGCGCTGCCGCATCTCCCGGAAAATGTGCGCCCAGTTAGTGAAATGGCTCTTACCCCCATTAACCAAGTGATTATCGGCTCCTGTACCAATGGTCGGATTGAAGATTTAGCACAGGCAGCCGCCATTTTTGATGGCAAACAGGTGCATGAGGATGTCAGGGCTATCATTATTCCTGGTAGTCAGGATGTGTATCTGGAAGCAGTAAAATTAGGCTATGTTGAGATTTTTGTCAAGGCTGGGGCTGTTGTCAGCACGCCGACCTGTGGTCCATGTCTGGGTGGACATATGGGCATAATGGCCAAAGGTGAGCGGGCAGTGGCAACAACTAACCGTAATTTCCGCGGACGAATGGGGCATGTTGATAGTGAAGTATATCTAGCCAGTCCGGCAGTGGCAGCAGCAAGTGCTGTATTAGGCCGGATTGCCGGTCCTGAGGAGGTAGCATAATGCGGTTTACCGGAAAAGTATGGCGCTATGGCGATAATGTGGACACCGATGTCATTATTCCGGCTCGGTACCTAAATACTGCCGATATGAAAGAACTAGCCCTCCATGCAATGGAGGATATTGACCCGACCTTTGCTGGCAAGGTTAAAGAGGGTGACATGATTGTTGCCGGTAAAAACTTTGGCTGCGGTTCGTCCCGGGAGCATGCGCCAGGGGCGTTAAAGGCTGCCGGGGTTGCCTGTGTGGTTGCCGAAAGCTTTGCCCGTATCTTCTATCGTAATGCGATTAATATCGGGTTACCGCTTATCGAACTAGGTGAAGGCGATATTAATATCAAGGCTGGGGATATGCTGGCAGTAGACTTAGCTGCTGGCCAGGCCGAGAACCTAGCTTCCGGCGAAAAATTCGCCATACCGGCGTTGCCAGGTTTTATCCAGGATATTGCTCAGGCTGGTGGTCTGGTACCTTATACCCAGCAGCTGCTGGCAAAGAAAAAATAGCAAGTGAGTGAACTCGTTTCAGCAGAGCTGAAACATCGGGGGTTCAGGTGGAGAGTCTACTCCACCTGAACTGACGCCGCCTGTAGAGGCGGGAGTCTTGACTTCCTGTTGGCATTGAGGCAATCTCTCTTCCCAGTGGTGGGTTAGGGAGGTAACAATGAGTAGTAAACATATTGTAGTTATTCCTGGTGATGGCATTGGTGCCGAAATCACAGCAGAAGCCCTGCGAGTGTCGCAAGTGGCAGCAGAGAAATGTGGTTTTAGTTTTACTCATGAAAGTAAGCAGGCAGGCGGGGCAGCCATTGATATTTATGGCGTACCGTTGCCTGAAGATACGATAGAAGCTTGCCGCAAGGCTGATGGTGTATTGTTAGGCGCTGTCGGCGGGCCTAAGTGGGATCATGTTGCGCCTGAGCTCAGAGCAGAAAAAGCTATTTTGGGTTTGCGTAAATCTCTGGGGCTATACGCCAATTTACGCCCTATCAAGGTATTTCCTGCTTTGTCTGCGCAGTCGCCGTTAAAGCCGGAGATTGTTAATGCAGTGGATATTCTGATTGTGCGCGAGCTTAATGGCGGCATTTATTATGGAGAACGCGAGGAAGCGACTATAGTTAATGGGGTTGAGCGAGCCTGGGATAAGGAGGGCTATAGCCGCCCTGAGATTGAACGGATTGTACGCCTGGCCTGCCAGAGCGCTATCGGACGCAAAGGCAGAGTTACCTCAGTGGACAAAGCCAATGTATTGGCTACCTCGCGTCTTTGGCGTAAGGTGGCTAATGAAGTCGCAGCAGACTTTGCGCAGGTGGAAATAAATCACATGTATGTAGATAATTGTGCGATGCAGCTGGTACTAAATCCAGGAAGCTTTGACGTACTTGTCACTGGCAATCTGTTTGGTGATATTTTGAGTGATGAAGCTGCCGTACTATCAGGATCAATTGGTCTTTTGCCATCAGCCAGTCTGGGTGACGGCACCGGGCTATATGAACCAATCCATGGCTCGGCACCTGATATTGCCGGGAAGGGGCTGGCTAATCCGTTAGGAACCATATTGTCAGCTGCCATGATGTTTAGATTTTCATTAGGCAGTGAAAAAGTTGCTGCCATGATTGAAGCCGCCGTTGATCAGGTTTTGGCTGACGGCTATCGTACCGCAGATATTTATCAACAAGGCTTAACTAAGGTTTCCACCGAAAAAATGGGGCAACAAGTAATTAATCGGTTGAAGTGAGGTGAACCGCTATGCTCATGACAGGTGCGCAGGCTATTGTTGCTTCTCTTATTAAAGAGGGTGTAGACACGGTATTCGGGTATCCGGGTGGAACAAATTTGCCACTGTTTGATGCGCTTTATGATTCAGCGATACACCACGTGCTGACCGTACATGAGCAGGGAGCTGCCCATGCGGCTGACGGCTATGCCAGAGCAAGCGGTCAGGTAGGAGTCTGTCTAGCAACATCCGGGCCAGGAGCTACCAATCTGGTTACTGGTTTAGCCACAGCATTTATGGATTCAGTACCTGTTGTGGCGATTACCGGACAGGTACAGACCAATCTGATTGGCAGGGATGCTTTTCAGGAGATTGATATTACCGGCATTACTATGCCAATCACTAAGCATAATTTCTTAGTTAAGGATATAAAGAAGCTGCCTGAAACTATTTGGCGGGCCTTTGACATAGCTCGCTCAGGACGGCCTGGGCCGGTGCTTGTCGATATACCACGCGATGTTCAAGCTAATAAATATGATTTTACTGATATTGAGTCTGTGTATTCACGTTCAAACCTTGTCAGGCAGTCTCCAGACCTGCCTGCCCGGATAAGCAAGGCAGCCGCAGCCATCAGTGCGGCCAAGCGGCCGGTTATTATTGCTGGCGGCGGTTGTATCAATGCTAACGCTGGTGCATCGCTATTCAAATTTGCCGAGTATTGTAATCTGCCTGTTGTTACGACCTTAATGGGTATTGGCGTCTTTCCTGGTGGACATAGCAACCTGTTAGGCATGACCGGTCTGCATGGCCTTAAATCCGCTAATCACGTGGTTTATGATGCCGATGTGCTGATTGTAACAGGCAGCCGATTCAATGATCGGGTAACTGGTGATCGGGCCAGCTACGCTGCCGGCAAAACCATCATTCATATTGATATCGACCCGGCAGAGGTGCATAAAAATGTTGATGCAGCTGTGCCGCTGGTTGGTGAGATGAATATGATTTTGGCGGAACTGCTTACTGCTGTTAAACCAGGGGACTTGTCGGCTTGGTGGGCAGCCATTCGGCAGTACCAGGCAGAATGTGAAACCGCTATTCCTGAGGATGTGCTTACAGCGCCTTTCGTTATGAGTGAGCTCAACCGGCAGATTGGCGGGCAAGATGTAATCTATGTTACCGATGTAGGTCAGCACCAGATGTGGGCTGCGCAGTACTTGGAAGTCAAGAGTCCACGCGGCTTTTTAACGTCCGGCGGTTTGGGAACCATGGGTTTTGGTTTGCCGGCCGCCCTTGGCGCACAACTGGCCAGGCCGAATAAGCGGGTCGTTCATATTGTAGGTGATGGCGGACTCAAGATGACAGGCTGTGAACTCTATACTGTGGCGGTCGAGCGGCTGCCGATTATTTCGGTTGTTATCAATAATTACAGCCTGGGGATGGTCAGACAGTTGCAGCATTGCTTTTTCGAAAAACGTTATGCCAACTCGCTGTTACCGTTGCCAATGGACTTTAAAGCGTTTGCTAGTGCTTTTAGCATTCCGGCAGCGGTGACCAACACGCCGGCCGAGTTTAGTGAGGCTCTGGCTGCCGCGTGGCAGAGACAAGGCCCGGGACTTATTGTGGCTAATATTGCCACAGAAGACCTGGTGATACCGATGATTGCTCCCGGAGGGGCCATGGATGAGTACGTGAACATGGACTAAGACAAACTTAGGGTGAATATTTTAAAGAGTAGTGGTATTATTACTATAATAATACCACTACTCTTTTTGAAAATGGCGGGGCTAGTGAATGGACTCCGCTGAAGGGATGATTTATGAATACAACTGTTGTAAGGGCGGAAAACCTTGGTAAGACATATGGTGACTTTCGGGCGCTTAAGGGGATTTCATTTAGTATAGATGCCGGGGACTGTTTTGGCTTTTTGGGGCATAATGGTGCAGGTAAGACCACGACTATGCGGATGATGTATGGTATGTCCACTGTAGAAGAGGGCGGGTTATGGCTATTTGACGAGTCCTTCCGGCTGACGCCGCCAAGTATTAAAGCCAGGTTAGGGGTTGTATCTCAGGAAGATAATCTTGATGATGATTTAAACGTTATTGAAAATCTGGAAGTGTATGGCATAATATATGGGCTAACCCGAGCTGAGTCACGGGTGCGAGGCAAAGATTTGCTGGTGTTTATGGGGCTGGAAGATAAGGAAAATAGTAGTATTGAGAGCTTATCAGGCGGTCTAAAGCGTCGTTTGGTTATTGCCAGAGCACTGATAAACCATCCGGATATCGTAATCTTAGATGAACCTACGACTGGACTTGATCCACAAGCCAGGCATTTGGTGTGGCAGAAACTACGAAGTCTCAAAGCGGAGGGGGTAACGTTGATTATGACTACGCACTATATGGAAGAGGCCGTGCAGCTATGTGACAGTCTAGTGGTTATGCATGAAGGCAGTATTCTGGCTAAAGGCAGCCCGCAGTACTTGATAGCAACCTATGTCCGTCCGTATGCGATTGAAGTGCATTTGCCGCTTTCCCAGGTGCCGGAGGGGTTAGCAGATAAAGTAACTGCCGAGGGTGGCGAGGTAATCCGAGTGCTTGATAGTTTGTTTTTGTATGCTGATGATGGGGAAAAATTATGGAATAGCCTTGAGGGCTGGGGAGTACCCAAGTATGCTTGTTTGCTGCGACCGTCCAATTTGGAAGATGTATTTTTGAAACTTACTGGCATGGGGGAAGACGCATAATGGCAGCCATACGAATTTTTGCCCGTCATATGGCGGTATTCCGTAAGATTTGGTTTACTAATATTATGTTTAATTTTATTGAGCCACTGCTCTATCTGACCGCTATGGGCTATGGACTGGGAACCTTTGTGCAGGATATGGAGGGCATGACCTATCTGCAATATATTGCGCCGGGGATGGTGGCTTCTTCGGCGATGTTTGCCGCTTCTTTTGAGTGTACCTATGGCAGCTTTATCAGGCTGCATTATCAAAAGACGTTTCAGGCCATGCTGGCAGGTCCGGTTACTGTTCGTGATATTGTGGCCGGGGACATTATGTATGCCACCTTTAAGAGTATGGTGTTTGGGCTGGTCATTCTAACAGTTATTAGTGGTTTAGGTCAGGTTCAGTCCTGGTGGGCGCTCTTTATTCCCCTGTTTCTTGTTATTCCCGGGCTAACGTTTTCGCTATTGGCTATTTGCTATACAGGCATAACTGCCAATATTGATAACTTTAATTACTACATTACCTTGTTCTTGACGCCAGCGTATCTCTTTTCCGGGGTGTTTTTCCCCATCAATTCGATGCCCGGTTGGGTGGAGGTAGTGGCCTGGATTAATCCCATTTTTCATAGTGTTGAGGTTTGCCGGGCCATGGCATTAGGAAACATTAACCCCGGCCTGCTGGTGCATGCCGGGGTGCTCGCGTTATTTGCTATGGTGCTAATGCCGTTGGCAGTACGATTAATGACTAAACGGCTTATTGTCTAAGTCGGTAGTATAGTTTATGTAACACCCCGGGGTAACCCGGGGCAATATTAATGGCAGCTAAGGCGGTTAGGCGTTTTGAGTCGAGTAATTTTTGGGAGAGTATCTGAGACAAAAGTAACCCGTCCGCAGGTGCGGCAGTGGGTGGTGCCATACATGGTATGATCTAAATGGGTCTCAGGGCAACCGGTAATTGTATGCCATAACCAGCGTAGTATAATCGACATTGTCTCAACTCCTTTGCAATAGTTTATCTTATTGTACCCCGCTTAGCCAGTGCTGGCAAAGGACAAAGCAGGCGGCAGGTTATAGTAGTGGCAGATAACAGGTAATGACAGGCTGCTATATCGCCGAAGCTCACTAATTGAGCAGCTATCTGGATGCTTTCAATAATTGCCAACTATTCTAGTGAAGAGGTGTTAGCTTGACTGTTAATAATGCCTATAAAGCAGGGTTGACTTTGGCCGGTGCTGCAGCCGGTTTTGCTTTGAGCTATCCAATGCAGTATACCTTTTGGGGTGGTTTGATTCATAGCGGCTTTGGGGCTGCCATGGTAGGGGGGATAGCTGATTGGTATGCGGTAACTGCGCTATTCCGCAAACCTTTGTCCATTCCTTACCGAACGGCGATTATCCCCAAAAACCGGAACCGCATCTTTAAAGCCATTGTCACTATGGTTGAGGAAGAGATTGTAACCGCAGCAAATATTAAAGAAACACTGGAACAGGCGAAGATAGGCCGACTGGTACTTAGCTATGTCAACAGGCCTGATTCCAGGCAAAAGCTCTTCTCACTAGCAGGTAATGTGGCTAGGGAAGCCGTCTATGCGCTAGATGCGTCCAAGCTGTCGGCGGCACTGGAGTTACTGCTACAAGATCATCAGGATAAAGTAAGGCTGGCACCACTGACTGGGCAAGCCTTAGAATGGTCACTTGACACTGGCTTTGCAGATAAAATTATTGAGCTTGCTATTGGCGAAATAAAACGACTGGCAGACGATCCCTACCTAACCGAGTTGATTGCCGACATATACAGTCAGGCCTTGAACGTTTACGCGGAGAGCAACAATCAACGCAAGCTGGCAGGCTGGCTGCTGGAAAACCTGCTAAGTCTTGATTCCAGGGCTGTAGCTGCCCTAATCCAAATCAAGCTTGTCAGCTTGCTGGAGCAATTGGAGACTGGGAGAGAACAGCCGCTACGCCTGCGTTTACGGGGGTGGCTGGCTGAATTTGCGAGTGATTTGCAGCAGAATTCCGAATTGGCGGCAAGAGCTGAGGCGGTGTTACGCCCCTTGCTGGTAAAGCTGGCAGAACATGTGGCTCATTTGCCGGCATCCCAGCCTGAGCTTACCGTGGTCGGGGTTACCTGGGCAGTGAAACAACTGACAAGGCTTGCGGCGGAAGCTGATGAGCAAAAGACGGCGTGGCTTGATCGTTATTTGGCTGTTGTACTGGCACGCTGGGTCAGCCAAAATCATGGACAGATCGGCCAAATAGTCAATGGTTATTTAGCTGGCTTTAGTAATGATGAGTTGGTAACATATATTGAAGACAAAGTGCTCGATGATTTGCAGATGATACGAATTAATGGTTCAGTTGTTGGTGGACTAGCTGGAATGCTGCTGTTTTTAATTAGCTATGCGGTAGGGGTGAGGTTATGAGGAGCGTCAAACGGCGGGCCAATACCGTACTAGCCGCCGCCGCAGGCTTATTTGTTCTGGCGTTGACGTTGAAATATAATTATCCAGCCAGCAGCATGGCTGCCGCTTTTTTGACAGTGACGGAGGCCAGTCTGGCTGGTGGTGTTGCCGATTGGTTTGCTGTGACTGCATTATTTCGTCGACCGCTTGGTTTTCCTTATCATACAGCGTTGATTCCTCGCAATCGGGAGCGGGTTATTAGTGCACTTTCGAAGGCTGTTGAACAGGACTTCCTTAGTAAAGAGGCCATCAAAGCACGGCTTAACCAGGTCAACCTATTGGATAAAATAATTTCTTATAGCCAGGGCAATGCAATGAGGCCTGTAGTCAGGGGTCTTATTGAAAAAGCAATTGCTGAGCTGGTAGAAACGATTGATCCTACAACTGTTGGCAAATTGGGGGAGCGAGTGTTCAAACTTATACTGAAGCGCCAGTCGCTGGTACCCTATGTGGCTGCTGGTATTACCTGGGCTTTGCAGCAGGGAAAAGACCGGGAAGCCTATATTGCCCTTGTTAATAAACTAACGGCCATAGTAAACCAACCCCAAACTAGAGAGGCTATTTATCAGTATTTGGAACAGATAAAAGAAAAGACAGCCAACAAGAATTGGCTGTCAGGCTTGATTACCGGGTTTATGGAGATGACAGATGGAATTAACCTGACAGATGCCGCTGATGCGCTGCACCAAGAATTGATCAAAGCAGTGGCTGAGCTTACGAATGAGCAGCATCCGGTGCGTCTTTGGTTTCAAGAGGAGCTTGGTGGAATTGCCGTACGACTGGAAAATCCGGAATGGAAGACGGCTATTGATAACTGGAAAGATGAGTTATTAAACCGCATTGAAGTTGCTGAACCGCTGGGCGCGTTGGCCGATACTGTGTTAACGGCCTGCACGCAACCGACAGTTTATCGGGAATATGTGGTAGACTGGCTTACTGATCAGGCGGCCAGCTATTGGCAGCAGTTTAAAGAGAACGCGGTCCTAAAAAACCAGGCTGAGGATTATGTAAAAATGCTGATCATGAAGGTTGTCGAGCAAGAACACACGCTTATTGGTAAAATAGCCAGGCGGGCGCTAAACAAGCTTTCTGACGAGGATCTTAACCAGTTTATTGAAGATAAGGCAGGGGAAGATCTCGACTGGATTCGGATTAACGGGGTTATTATCGGAGGTCTGGTGGGGATGGGTCTAGCGATTGTCAGGCTGGTAGCATGATAGTGACTTGCGAAACGCCAGACTTAGCCGGAAAGGGATGACTCGTTGGAAACAGTAGTAGCATTTGCTCTGTTCTTTACTTCATTGCTTGTTAGTCTCTATAATGGAGTATCACTATTATATCCGTTGTTTTTGGGGTTAGGTTGCTTTACGTTAGTGTCTTTGCGTAGAGGCTATGTAGTAACTGATTTATTAAGAATGATGGGTAACGGTTCGAAAAAATCATTGATCGTAATTAAAATTTTTGTGCTAATTGGTATAATAACTGCAGTATGGAGAGCCTGCGGTACCATTCCTTTTATTGTTTATTATGGAATAGCGTTTATGAGTGCCAAGTACTTTATCCTATCGGCTTTTCTTTTGTCTTGCGTAGTATCCTTCTTGCTGGGAACCTCCTTCGGCACTGTTGGAACAATGGGGGTAGTGCTTATCGTATTGGCGAAAAGCGGCAATGTAGACATAAATACGGCTGCCGGTGCAATCATTGCGGGGGCTTATTTTGGTGATAGATGCTCGCCCATGTCCTCAAGTGCCAATCTCGTAGCTGTATTGACCAATACCAAGTTGTATATCAATATAACAAACATGACAAAGACCTCTATCATACCATTTGTACTATCTATAGTAGGGTATATTTATTTATCCTATGAGAATCCGTTAGCTTTTTACAATAGTCAAATTATCGATGAAATAGTAAATTCGTTCGATATAAGTCTGTTTGTATTGTCGCCTGCGGTCCTTATACTGCTGCTTGCTGCTTTTCGGATTGATGTAAAGTTGTCAATGAGTATCAGCATTTTGTCTGGTATAGGTATTGCCCTTTTTGTTCAGCATATACCCTTTTTCCAACTGATGAAGTACATAACAATTGGGTACAGCATGGAGAAAAACGGCTTTTTTGCCGAGATAATACAAGGCGGCGGACTCTACTCTATGCTCAGCGTTTCGCTGATTGTGTTGATTTCTTCTGCTTATGCCGGTATCTTTCAAGGTACTGGTTTATTGCGGGAACGCTTTTGCCTGCAACCAAACGTTAGCAGTAATGCTTAGCCATCAAATCACGCAGCAACTCTATGAAAAAAAGCAGTTAAGTAACTACCGGTTAGCGCTTGACCTGGAGAATACAGTAATTATGGTATCTGCGCTCATTCCATGGAATATTGCAGGCGCTGTCCCGGCAGTTACCTTGTCGGCCGATGCCGGGTTTATAGTCTATGCTTTGTATATTTATTTAGTGCCATTGACTAATTTAGTTATGCAAACAATGATAGATCGAAAAAGCCATTAACGGATTAGATTTAAAGAAAACAACAAGTACAGATGAAATTCTTGTAATACTTATATAGGAAGTGTTGCAGGAGTTTCTTTTATTTTGAAGAAATTTACAAAATGAGTTATTTAGAGGCATTTATATATTTTCTTATCGAAAAAGACAAAAATTTTACTGAAGTAACAGAAGAAAAATGATGCTGCAAAGAATTTTGACGATTTTAGGGGGCAGGTTAGCTATGAGTATCAGAACGAAAATGGTGTTAGTTTTTTCGGTTATGTCGGCGATTATTCTGTTGGTGGCTTCGAGTGCAGGATATTTCTTTACAAAAGAACGCATTTCCGAAAATATTGAAAAGCAAATGACTGCTAATATAGACGCACATGTTAATAAACTGGATGGTTGGTTAGTATCGAAAAGAAAAGAGGTTGAACTTACAGCCGGAACGATCCAGGCTGTGGGTAACCGTGAAATTTCAGTTGCACTGTTACAGGGGTATAAGAGTATGGACAGCGAATTGAATGATGTTTATTTTGCTTCTGTAGACGGAAAACTGGTGAGTGGCAGCGGCTGGGTACCGCCAGCAGGTTATGACCCGCGTACACGTAGTTGGTATAAGGATGCTATGAGGGAGAAAAAAACGATTTTTACCACTCCTTATGCAGATGCCCAAACCAAACAAGTGGAAGTGTCGGTTGCGCTTCCCTGTCAGTTAGCCTCCGGACAAATTCTGGGTGTAGTCAGCGCCGATATCTTACTATCAATGCTGGAAGAAAATATAAAGGAAATTAAGTCGGATGGACAGGGGTATGCTTTTTTAGTTGATAAAACAGGTGTTATTTTAGCTCATTCAGAGTCGGACATGGTATCAAATAATCTGTTTGAACTGGAAAAAACGGAGGGGATTTCTAAAGTAGTAAAGACAATCATGGGGAAAGAGCAAGGAATTAAAAATTACCAGGAAAATGGAAAAGACATGCTAATGGTGTATAAGCAAATACCATCCACGCAGTGGACTTTGTGTATCAATGTCGAA
Organism: Bacillota bacterium; assembly: GCA_017889675.1. GTDB lineage: Bacteria > Bacillota > Negativicutes > Sporomusales > Sporomusaceae > Sporomusa. The sequence goes on from JAGGAA010000038.1 coordinate 11,794, forward strand.
CAGGCGATTGCTCGGCAACCGCTGGCATATATGAAATGGCTGTTTATTGGTATAACAGTAGTATCTATTCTTTTGGTAATAGCGGTGACCTTCGTTGTAGCGCGCCGTATTACAAAACCCTTGAAAGTGTTAACACAACAAGTGGAACTGTTGGCGCAAGGTGATCTTACTGTACAGGCAACGGTTTCAGGAAATGATGAATTTTCGAAACTGGCGAATGGATTTAACAAAATGGTGGATGATTTGCGTGGAATGATAGATGATATTCATGGTTCGACGGTAGAAATGCAAGGCAGCTCAAGTAAGTTAGTTGACACGGCAGCCCATGTGGCGGCAAATACGCAGGAGATGAGTGCTACTGTTAGTATGATTAGTACCACTTTGGAGCAGATTTCCGCCGGTACTGAAGAAAATGCCAGTTCTGTAGAACAGGTCAATCATAATGTTGATGCCGTTGATAAGATGGCCGGCGAGGTATCAGCTACTGCGAAAGAGGCAGTTAATGCATCAGAGCGTGTAGCCGAAGAAGTGAAACAGGTGAGTGTCCTGATTGCCGATGTTTCGCAAAGCATAAATAAGGTGGCGGCTTTTGCTCAGGAAGTAGCTGTGTCTTGTAAACGATCAATTACGATTACCGAGGAAGCTAAAAAGCGTTCTGGTGAGACCAATGATATTATTCGGAAGTTGAATAGTTCATCCAAGCAGATTAACAGTTTTGTCGGGATTATTCGTAACATAGCTGAACAAACCAATATGCTGGCGTTGAATGCAACCATTGAAGCGGCCAGTGCCGGTGAAGCTGGCAAGGGTTTTGCTGTGGTCGCCAGGGAAGTGAAAGAACTGTCCAAACGGACAACAGAAGAAGCCGGGCATATTGCACGTCAAATTGAAGAAATGCAAAATGATATGAATGAAGCGGTAGTTGTAGTAGGGAAAATCACGGATGTTATTGATGAAACGATGGATATAACGCAGACTATTGCCTCAGCTGTAAGTGAACAATCGTCGCAAGGGACTTATGACACTGCGATTGTAGCAGCAGAAAAGAACACCGGGACAAGTATAAGCAAAGAAGTGGCTATTATTGCCACGAAAAGTGCGCATGTTGCGCAGAATGCGATCGAAGCGGCGAAAAATGTTGACGAGATGTTCCATACGACTGCTGATATGTATCGGATGGCCGATGATGTGGCAACAAGAACAGAGGAAATGGCTGTGATGATGAATAACATTTCGTATGCCACCCAAGAAATGGCTAGAGCTACTCAAGATATAGCCCAAAGCATACAGGAAACGGATAAGGCGATTGCCGATACCGCACTGAAAGCATCTACAGTGAGTGAGTGTTCCTTTGATGCGGGAAAAATAGCCAATCAACTGAAGGAGCTAGTAGATAAATTCAAAGCATAAGAACAATTCTGGTTGTGGTAGGTGATTGGCTTGGAAATAGACAGCAGCCTTCTTGATGAATTCGTCCTTGAAGCAAAGGCGCATATTGCGTCAATTGAGGCAGGTCTTTTACGTCTGGAAGAGGGAGAAAGTGATGACGAAACTATAAACGGCATCTTTCGTGCCGCTCATAGCATTAAAGGTACTGCTAGTTTTTTTGAACTAAATAAGATTGTAGAGCTAGCGGGGAACTCTCAGCTTGGGATTTATGGAACCAGCTCACTGGCAGTGACGAACACACTGTGGAAGAGGCAGTGTCGGATTCCCAGGCCTTGACTAGCTTGCTGCAAGAGCAGCCTGCTGCCAAGGCTGGTGATAACAAAGTTTCTCTTGTTGTACAGCAGCCAGAATCTAGTGGTAAACCCCATGCAGTTATTATCGAAGACAGTGTTCGAGTTAACGTGGGTTTATTGAATGACTTGCTTACCTTAGCTGGAGAAATGGTTTTGAGGCGCAATCAATTGCTCAGAGTTGTTCAAGACACGGGTAAACAGGCTGCGCAGCTGGACGTGGTAGCAAACAGTATTGATGAGTTGACTACTCAGTTGCAAAAAAAGATTATGCAAACCAGAATGCAGCCAATTGCTAATATTTTCAATAAATTCCCGCGAATTGTCCGTGACTTGTCCCGCAAAGTCGATAAAGAGGTTGATTTGGTTCTGCAAGGGATGAATGTGGAGCTGGATCGTTCGTTAATTGAAGCACTGGCTGATCCTATGACTCATTTGGTACGTAATGCCCTTGATCACGGCATTGAAGCACCTGAAGTACGAACGATGAATAATAAGCCGGTGACAGGTTCTCTAGTTTTACGAGCCTATCATGAGAATGGGCGGGTGATCATTGAGGTTTGTGATGATGGTGCGGGTATTGATCTCCAAAAAATAAAGACTAAAGCGGTACAAATGGGAATTGTTGGGGAAAAAAGGATTGATGCTATGGGTCAGGCCGAGGTTCTCAATCTGATTATGTCTCCAGGGTTTTCTACTGCAGCTCAGGTCACAGACCTTTCCGGTCGCGGTGTCGGTATGGATGTGGTAAAGACTA
>JAGGAA010000282.1 GCA_017889675.1 Bacillota bacterium
TGGAGCAATTATTGCTAGAGAATATGGGATTCCAACAGTAATTAACGTACCAGGTGTTATGAAGGCTATTCAAGATGGCCAAATCGTTACCGTTGATGGCGATGAAGGCCGGATAATTCTTCAATAACGCTAGGAATGCTATGTGGCGTGGTGGCTTTTAGATTAAGCTCAAGGAGGCAATAGGAACGATGGACGGGATAAACCGGATAATAGAGCGAAACATTAAAAAGGCAATTGACCAGGGGGCTTTTGATGACTTACCCGGTAAGGGAAAAGCTCAACGACTTGTCGACCTGCGATTTATTCCCCCGGAGGAACGGGCGGCATTTTTGGCATTAAGAAACTCGGGAGCGCTTCCTCCAGAAATGGAATTACGTAAAGAAATCGCTAGGTTAGAAGAACAGTTGCAAATAGCCATGGAAGAAGATAAGCCTGGCATAATGAAAGCAATTACTGAAAAAAAGATGTTTTTTGATATTCTAATGGAACGCCGGAAACGGTAAGGCAGGGATAAGGGTTCTGCGAATGAAATTGATATTCATGAAAATAATTATATAGTGGAACTTTTTCAGACGAAGCAACCTTCTATTATTGCTGGAAAATTAGACTCTGCGCGACGTTTATTTACGTAGCGCAGGGTCTTTATAATTAATATTAACACGAAGTTAATAAAACGATAATCTGTAAAAGAAATAATTATGTCATAATATAACAAAAATATCGTAACATACGTCAATACTAATCTCAATTTTTCATTCTAATTTCATAATGCCAATATATACTTTAAATATATACTCTATCGAAAAAGATCGAAAAAGAAAGAAAAAATGATCTCTTAAGCCAACTAATGGCAGTTAATGGAATATTTTTGGAGGTTAAAATGCATATATTTATGTTGGTTTCAGCGTATCAGGAGAAAGGCTATGCCAACACTGGGGCTGAACTCCAAGCTGAAACGCAATTAAGACAGCTAAAAGCAAAAGGTCATAAAATTACAATTATCTCGAAGAAGCGTACCTTTAAAAGTAAATTTTATGAAGTAATTGACGGAGTTGAAGTGTTCAGGGTGTGGCCTCCCAGTCTAAGAACTTTAGAAACTTTATCATTACTTTTTCTAGCTAGAAATAAATGCGACATTGTACATATTCATGGTCAGCACTTATTCAGTGTGGCCGCCATTGGGCTATGCAGATTACTCGGAATTCCATCAGTGCTGAAAATTACCATAGCCGGGCGGTTCTTTGTCCGGCTTTCAGCCGACCGAATATTCCCGCGCAAATGGCGACCGCTTAGGCGGCTGCTCAATTATGTTTCCCAAAAAGCGTCCGCTTATTTGGCTATCAGCAAGGAAATCAGCGAACAAATGCCCCAAATAGGCTTCTTACCAGAACGCATCCACTTGATACCCAATGGTGTAAATATGGGGCGGTTTCACCCTGTGGCTTCTAGTGAACAAAGACTACTGCGGGAGCAACTCGGCTTACCTACTGATAAACAAATACTACTCTACGCCAGCCGCCTGATGTATCGAAAAGGGGTTGATTTGCTAATAGCGGCATGGCCGCTTATCCATGCCAACTGTCCGGAAGCTTGCTTGGTAGTCGTAGGCGGCGGTTCACTGACTGAGGTGGAAAAATTGAAAAAGTTGAAAAAAACAGGAGAAGATAGCATAATATATGCTGGCGAAGTACAAGATACTGCTCCTTATTTACAATGTTCAGACGTATTTATTTTTCCTTCGCGTAAAGAAGGCTTACCTAATGCCCTGCTTGAAGCCATGGCCTGCGGTGTTGCTTGTATTGCCTCCGACATAGGAGGCTGTAATGAACTGATCCAACCGGATAAAACTGGCATTCTTTTTGCCAGCGGAGATAGCACTGCGTTGAGCAAAGCGGCGGTGTCGCTATTATGCAATCAACAAAAAATTCAGGAGATTGGTATTCAAGCCTATCACCATATTCAAGCAAAGTACAATATCCTCATGGTTACAGACCAAATCAACGGTCTATATACTACACTTCACAAAAAGGTTTCTGTCCAAGGAGTAAAATCGGATTCTGGCTTATGCTCCCGATAGGAAGGTTTCAAACAAATTATCCTGATTTGAGTACCTCTCGCTAAGGGTCTATATAAATATATACTGCGGTCGAAATAGATTAAACCACGGCCATTATCGCAAAATGCCGTGCTTTTCTTGTATTTATCATATCATAGTACATATGTTCCCCGTAAGTATGTTCGATAAAATTGTCGAACCAGTGTTCTTTTTTCTGCCGATTTATGGTATGATTAGCATCGGGGTGATGAAAATGACCGATAGTTCTCTAAATAAAAGGCAAAAACAAATATTGGATTATATAAGAGAAAACCTTCGGGCTAAGGGGTATCCTCCGTCTGTTCGGGAAATAGGAGAAGCAGTCGGACTTAGCAGCAGTTCTACAGTACATTCATATCTGACTAAACTGGAATCTTTGGGTTATATAAAACGTGATCCAACCAAACCTCGCGCAATTGACGTACTCGACGAAGCGTCGTGGCGACAAAAGACGGTTATTCCAGTTCCTCTCGTTGGCCTAGTTACTGCCGGTCAGCCGATTCTTGCTATTGAAAATGTAGAAGAAACCTATCCGCTGCCTGCTGAGTTGATAGGTAGCGAAGATAACGTGTTTATGCTATCTGTTAAGGGCGAAAGTATGATTAATGCAGGTATCTTGGATGGAGACTACTTGCTTGTCCGGCAGCAAAATAATGCTAGCAATGGAGATATTGTGGTAGCTTTAATTGATAACGAAGAAGCTACTGTAAAACGGTTCTTCAAGGAAAACGGACGAATTCGGCTTCAGCCGGAAAACAATTCAATGGAACCTATCTATGCCGAAAACGTTTCTATTGCTGGTAAAGTAATTGGTTTATTTAGAAGTATGTAGTTCATAGGAAATGGATGGTAACATGGATTATGCTTACTGGGCGGTGTTCTTTGTTGCTGCGATCGCTCTAAACCTATCACCTGGTCCGGATTTGATTTTTAGGAGATTACATCCATGAAAGAAGTAGTTGCAGGTTTAATAACAAGAAATAACAAACTTTTAATTGCAAGACGAACGTTTCCATCAGAGTTAAATGGTAAATGGGAGTTTCCAGGCGGTAAAATCGAAAAAAATGAAACTCCTCAACAAGGCCTTGAACGAGAGATATTTGAGGAATTAAATATGCAAGTATGCACGAGAGACCACTTTATGTCTGTTTGTCATCAACACTCACGGGGTCCGATACACTTGCTGTTTTATTGGGCGGAGTGGGTCGAAGGAGAACCAGTATTGACTGATCACGACATGTTTGCTTGGGTAGATATTCATGAATTGAACCAGTACGATTTTGCTCCCGCGGATGTTGCAGTCGCCGAAAAAATACAGTTAGTAATGGGAAGTGGTACAACTTGATAATGACAAAGTACCCCCATTCGTAGGAAACCTAAAGTAGTAGAAGTGTCTATCTGAGGCTGAATTTTTTTAAAAGACTACCTGTCGGTAGCCTTTTTTTATTTCCAGTAGTGGGGGCAAGTTCGAGTTTTTTGTTGATTGGTTTATCCAGTCCAGTGCATAAACAATTCCAGGATTGGAAATCTAATAGAGCAAATAGTAGTGCGGGCAATATTGTTGAAAAGTTGATTGTAAAAAATCAAACCGGCATGAACGACACTTACCATGAATTCTTGCGGGACTATCCTGACA
>JAGGAA010000039.1 GCA_017889675.1 Bacillota bacterium
AAGTAAGGCCCCTTGGAGATTACAAGGTAGATAGGCCAGATGTGGAAGTGGAGTAATCCATGCAGCTGACTGGTACTAATAGGCCGAGGACTTGACTTATCGACTATTGACATTCGATTTTCGACTGTCGATAGAAAGTGAACTAACAGTATCTAATTGTGCGCAGTCTTTCTTCTGTGAAGTTTTCAGGGAATATATCTAATGAGAAAGTAACGTTATATGAGGTTACTCGCTAACGCTCGTAACTAAGCGATTCACGCAGGTTCTAGCGTCGCGATGCTCCTAATAACCTGGTTCTCTGCTTATGGTTCTCTGATTAACATCGCGGGATGGAGCAGTTGGTAGCTCGTCGGGCTCATAACCCGAAGGTCGTAGGTTCAAGTCCTACTCCCGCAACCATGATAGTAAATGCTAAACAAGGTAAGGTACTATGTTTAGCATTTTTTTATTTATCCGATGACCAAATTGCCTAAGGAAGCGGAGTAATTCATGTAGCTGACTGGTACTAATAGGCCGGGGACTTGACTTAACTCGTTCGCACTTGTTCGAACATCGTAACCTAATGTGCAGTCTTTCTTCTGTGAAGTTTTGAGGGAATACTAGATTATGTTCCCAACTTAATATGTGTCCGTGGCTTAGAGATAGAGCGCCGGCCTCCGGAGCCAGGTGCAACAAAAATTTAAGATTTAGAAATGAAAACCTTCCAGGTTCTATACCTTGGAAGGTTTTTTGCTGTCTAAAGACTAGGGCGCAATATATAGGAACATATAGTTGTCTGTTTTTCAAAAACATAGTCTAGATACAACGGCAGAAGCAAGAGGATGCTTTCTTAGCACAGACACTTTTTGGTTAGGCATTGCATAGTATTTACTATATAAACAGAGCAAGTTCGGAAGCACGATCCCGAAGATCGCTGAATTGAAAGGACTGAGGATATGAAGGTAGTCATATTGGCTGGTGGTTTTGGCACGCGGATCAGTGAAGAGTCACATTTAAAGCCAAAACCCATGATTGAAATAGGTGACCAACCTATCTTATGGCATATTATGAAGATATATTCACACTATGGGTTTAATGATTTCATTATTTGTCTGGGGTACAAAGGATATTATATCAAACAATACTTTGCTCAGTATTTTTTACAGAAATCTACAATTACCTTTGATTTTCGCATGGCTAACCAACAAATAATTCATGACTATCATGTTGAACCCTGGAAAGTAACTTTAGTAGATACAGGGAGAGACACTATGACTGGCGGGCGTATAAAACGAATACAACCATACGTGGGCAATGAGTCGTTCATGCTCACATATGGGGATGGAGTTTCTAATATTGATCTTGATCGTTTAGTGGCATTTCATAAAAATCATGGCAAACTTGCGACAATAACAGCAGTAAACCCTCCAGGTCGTTTTGGAGTTTTGAATATTGACGATGACAAAAAAATTACAAATTTTATAGAAAAAGGTAAGGTTGAGGGATCTTGGATTAATGCAGGCTTTATGGTACTGCAGCCTGAGATATTTGAATATATTGAAGGTGGAGATGCTACAATCTTTGAAAGTGCACCATTAGAAGCGCTGGCGCGCAATGAACAGCTTATGGCATATAGGCATTGTGGTTTTTGGCAGTGCATGGATACAATGAGAGATAAATCGTTGCTGGAAAACTTATGGGCAGGCGATGCTGCACCATGGAAGGTATGGTAGGAATATTGGGAAATAAGTTTTGGGCAAATAAAAGAGTACTAATAACCGGCCATACTGGCTTTAAGGGCTCATGGCTGAGTTATTTGCTTCTGCTTCAGGGAGCTGCGGTTTGCGGTTATGCGTTGGAACCGCCGACAAATCCGGCACTTTTTGATATTTTCAAGTTGCGAAAGTATGTGGATTCGCATATTGGTGATGTTTGTGATATTTCACATTTGAAGCAAGTAATAGAAGCGTATAATCCGGAAGTTGTTTTTCATTTGGCTGCACAACCTTTGGTACGGGAATCCTATAAGGAGCCTGTCAATACTTATCTGACAAATGTTATGGGAACTGTTAATTTATTTCAATGTATAAGAACTTGTGACAGTGTAAGGGCAGTGGTTAATATTACGACAGACAAAGTTTATGAGAATAATGAATGGTTTTGGGGATATAGAGAAACCGATCGGTTAAACGGATACGACCCTTATTCTAACAGTAAAGCATGCTCGGAACTCGTAACAAGTTCATTTGTAAATTCGTTTTTTAATCCTGAATATTTTTCTAAGCATCAAGTGGCGGTTGCTACTGCAAGAGCAGGAAATGTAATTGGTGGTGGCGACTGGGCTGTTGACAGGCTTGTTCCGGATTGTGTCAGGGCGTTGTCTTCAGGACAGGTTATTGCACTGCGCAACCCGGAAGCAGTAAGACCTTGGCAGTATATTTTAGAACTACTGAAGGGTTATCTTATGTTGGCAGAGAGACTTTATATTGACGGAACCGAGTATAACGGAGCCTGGAATTTCGGGCCGCAGAGTACGAATTTTAGTTCTACTGAAGAATTAATCAAGTTATTTTGTTATTTTTGGGGCGGAAATGCGACCTACGAAGTGTTGCTAGGTGAAAACCTGCATGAAGCCAGTATTTTGCAATTAGATAGTGCCAAAGCAAACACAAAACTTGGCTGGCAAGTGAGTTTAAGTTTTCAAAAGACAATTTTTAAAACAGCAGAATGGTATAAGGCATTTTATAATGGCGATGATGTAGAAATATTGACAGAAAAAGAAATAAAGGAGTTTTTCTAGAGAATGAACGAAAGTGAAGCAAGAGTGCAAATATTAGAGTTAGTTAAAAACTATTATCACAGATTTCACACAAAAAAAATATATGCTGAAAGTGATCGGATCAACTATGCCGGCAGAGTCTATGATTCTGAAGAAATGACGTGCCTCGTCGACTGTGCCTTGGAATTTTGGCTGACCAGTGGTCGATATACTGATCTGTTTGAAGAAAACTTTACAAAATTTTTAAATGTGAAATACTGTTCTGTTGTAAATTCGGGTTCATCGGCTAATTTGCTGGCTTTTATGGCATTAACCTCTGATGAACTGGGAGAAAGAGCCGTTAAGCCGGGTGATGAGGTTATTACTGTTGCAGCTGGTTTCCCAACAACAGTGGCTCCTATTGTTCAGTTTGGCGCAACTCCTGTGTTTGTGGATGTTACAATACCAAAATATAATATTGATTGCGATATTCTGGAAAGAGCACTTTCAAGCAAAACAAAAGCCATTATGCTAGCTCATACTTTAGGAAATCCTTTTAATTTGAAAAAAGTTAAAGCATTTTGCAATAATCACAAGTTATGGCTGATTGAAGATAACTGTGATGCACTCGGTTCGAAATATTGTATGAATAAGGAATGGCAGTATACAGGCACAATCGGAGACATAGGTACATCAAGCTTTTATCCTCCCCATCATATCACAATGGGGGAAGGTGGCGCTGTTTATACTAACGATTCGCTTCTCCATAAGCTGGTGAGGTCGTTTCGAGATTGGGGCAGAGATTGTAGATGTCCATCTGGGCGTGACAATTTCTGCGGGCGACGCTTTGAGGGACAGTATGGAGAACTTCCGGCGGGATATGATCATAAATATGTATATTCTCACTTTGGGTATAATTTAAAGGCGACTGATTTGCAGGCCGCCATTGGCGTGGCACAGTTGAAAAAACTGCCGGCTTTTATTGAAACACGTAGAAAAAATTTTGATTTTTTGTATGGTAGATTAGAAAATCTACAGGATAGGTTAATTTTACCGCTTGCTGAAGAAGATTCTGAGCCTAGTTGGTTTGGATTTCCAATTACAGTGCGGACTGAAAATGAACGCAGCAAGTTAATTGTCTATCTCGAAAAAAAGGGGATACAAACCCGATTGTTGTTTGCCGGAAATATGCTTAAACAGCCTTGTTTTAATGCTATGCGAACAAGCGACAAGGGATATAGAATGGTGGGGAATTTAAAAAATACGGACATGATTATGAACAATACATTCTGGGTTGGGATTTATCCAGGAATAAGTGCGGAAATGCTCAATTATATTGCAAAATGTATTGAGCAATTACTGCTGACTCTTTGAGGTGGAAGATGTTTACAAATAAAAGAATTTTAATTACAGGTGGAACAGGTTCATTTGGTAGGGCAATGACAAAGCGGATTTTGGATAACTATGATTTCAAACGATTAATAATCTATTCAAGAGATGAATATAAACAATATACAATGCGAAATGAACTTGCCAGACAATATAGTCAAGAAAAAAATGAAAAATTAAGATTTTTTATTGGTGATGTAAGAGACAGAGACAGATTGTACCGGGCTTTTTATGCAGTTGATTACGTTATTCATGCCGCTGCAATGAAGCAGGTGCCAGTGTGTGAATATAATCCGTTTGAAGCAATCAAGACAAATATTCATGGTGCACAGTATGTCATTGATGCGGCAATAGACAGAGGGGTAAAAAAGATTGTAGCCTTATCAACAGATAAGGCCGTAAATCCGATTAATCTTTATGGTGGTACAAAATTCGTTTCGGACAAACTTTTCATTGCAGCAAATGCATATAGTGTCCAGCGAAAAACAATATTTTCAGTTGTTCGTTATGGTAATGTTGCAGGTAGCAGAGGTTCTGTTATTCCGCTGTTTAAAGACCTGATTGCTCGTGGCGAAACCGAATTGCCGATTACCGATTCGAGAATGACTAGATTTTGGATTACGATTGACGAGGGTGTGGATTTGGTATTAAAGGCTATTCAAGAAGCAAAAGGGGGGGAGACTTTTATCGCCAAGATACCATCCTTTAAAATTACCGATCTGGCAGAGGCAATTGGCGGCAACGAGATTAAAATTAAAGTGATAGGCATCCGGGAAAGTGAAAAGCTTCATGAAGTGATGATCACTAAAGATGATTCCTTAAATGCTGTTAAATATGATAAATACTATGTTATATATCCCCAACTTGAATGGTGGAAAGAGAATCCTTTTACTGACGGGGGCAAAAAGCTTATGCCAGGATTTGAGTATAATTCGGGAACAAATACAGAATGGCTATCGGTAGAAGAGCTACGGAATCGAGTTGCAGTAATGTAGTAATTAAGTAGGAGTATGTGTTATGAGTATGATTTTATCTGATTACGTTGCTGAGTTTATTGTGAAACAAGGTGTAAAAGATGTATTTTTACTGTCCGGCGGCGGTATGATGCACTTGTTGGATGGTGTTGGCAGGAATCCTAAGCTTTATTTAGTTTGTAATCTTAACGAACAGGCAAGCTCAATATGTGCAGACAGTTATGGGCAATTTACGAATGAGTTAGGAGTTTGCATGTTGACCACGGGTCCTGGTGCGACCAATGCTGTCACCGGAATAACTGCTGCCTTTTTAGATTCAACACCGGTATTGGCTATTTCGGGGCAATGTAAAACAGCTGACTTGGCAAGTAAAAGAGGAGTAAGACAGTTTGGCGCCCAGGAAGTTGACATTGTATCTATGGTAAAACCTGTAACAAAATATGCAGTGATGATAACAGATAAGAATTCGATACGTTATCATCTGGAAAAAGCGGTGTTTTTAGCTAAAGCTGGACGGCGAGGTCCGGTATGGATTGATATTCCTCTGGATATTCAGGGATCACAAATTAAGGAAGAGGAATTAATAGGATTTGTCCCTGTAGACGAAGGCTATATTACTGATTGCAAAGATTTGAGTACCGAGATAGGAAAAGTATATCAACTGATAAACGCCGCGCAACGTCCGGCCTTTTTAATCGGCCATGGCTTAGTGGCAGCAGGCGCAAAAGAAAAATTCAGAGATTTGATTTTGCAGTTGCAAATACCAGTATTGGCGACTTGGCGGGCCAAGGGGGTATTCGGCGATGTTGAAGAACTATTTTTGGGCGAACCGGGAATACCCGCCAAGCGCTATGCTAACTATGTATTACAGAACAGTGACCTGGTAATTATCATAGGTACTCGTTTAAACGCGGCGCTTACTGCTTATGACGAAAAAAACTTTGGGGTTAATGCTAAAAAAGTAATAGTGGATATTGATATAAATGAAATCAATAAGCTGGATATGAATTTTGCAGTTAAAATTCATGAAGATGCTGCTGCGTTCATTGAACAAATGTTAACTAGTATTTGGTTATATAAAAAAGTGAATAGAACGGACTGGACACAATATTGTATGGAGATTAAGGCTAAATATCCTCTAGATAAGGAAATACAACCCGAAGATAACAAGGGATTAACAGATGCTTATTATTTTGCCGGTAAGCTAGCCGATTATTGCACACATAGTGATGTTATTGTAGGTGCATCATCGGGAAGAGTTTGCGGGATATCCCATATGGCGTTTCAAGTCAAGCAGGGGCAGCGTTTTGTTTCCTCTATGGGGTTGGGATCAATGGGATTTGTTGTTCCGTCGATGATTGCTTGTTGTCTGGCGAGCGGCAGACAGCGAACTCTTGCTCTTGAAGGTGATGGAAGTTTACAGCATAATATCCAGGAGCTTGCGCTTATCAATACATATAAGCTGCCAATAAAGCTGTTTATACTTTCAAATGGAGGGTATGCATCAATCTATATGATGCAAAAAAACAATTTCAAAGGAAACTATGTTGCCTGTAATGGGGAAACCAATGTAAAGTTTCCCTCCTTGATTGATATAGCAAAAATTTATCAGCTTGACTATTACAAGATTGGTGATAATTCTGAGGTGGAAGCCGTTTTAACAGATGTGATGAAAGACGACAGACCAGTACTTTGTGAGGTTGTTGTTTCCATATATTTTGATGAAATTCCAAAGTCCAAAACGATTGTGCAACCAGACGGAACATTCTCGTCCTCCAAACTGGAAAACCTGTATCCGTTTTTACCGGCGGACGAAGTGCAGAAAAATATGCCTGTTTGGAGTAACGAAGCGTAAAAGCAAAAGGAGAAAAAATGAAGTGCCGTGTATGTAATGGGGAAGTGGAGCCATTAGAAATTGTATATAACTGTAGATGGGATCAGTTCTGTTTAAAAAAAGCTCCTTTTAATGCAGTTACCAAAAGTATCCAGTTATATTACTGCTCAAGCTGTTTGCATTTACAAACTAACTATTTATTGTCAGATGAATTTTATGATTCGTATACCGATATGGAAGGTGCTGCTCAATATTTTGGTGCATTAGATTTATTGGATAAAAAGCTAATGAAAGTTAAAAATTATGTTCCTGATGGTGGGAGACTAATTGATATCGGATGTGGAATGGGAAAGTCTCTTCGAATAGCTAAAAAATATTTTGAAAACTGTCTTGGGGTAGAGCCGTCTCAAGTTACTTCTGAGATTGCAAGAACTAACGGTCTAAACGTAATTAACGCTTATTTTGACAAGACTTTGAATATCAGTAAAGACTGGTCGGCATTTGTTTGCTTTCAGGTTTTTGAACATCTTTGTGAGTTGTATTCTGTTTTAGACTACGCCTATGAGGTGCTTGAACCAGGAGGCATCGGTTTAATTAACGTGCCAAACGGACAAAGAATTGTGGAGCAAACTCTCTATCATCAGATAGTATGTGAACATGTGAATTACTTTACGCCATACAGCCTTGGGGTTATGGCAAACAAAGCGGGATTTGATATTTTGGAAATTGAAGCTGTGGATGCAACAATTGAATTGGATTTGTACATTAGAAAACCAAGACGACATTCCAACTTTAATTTTGCTAGAGAGCAGCACAAGATAATGTTACAAAAACTTATGGATGGACACAAACATATTACTGTTTGGGGAGCAGGGGCAAAAAGTCAAATATATGCTCAGTTGCTTGACAAAGCAAACCCTATTGAACATCTTGTGGATTCTTCGCCTGACAAGGCTGGTTTTTATGTAAGTGGGATAAGTTTGAAAATCGAAGCGGTAACCCAAAGTATAATTGATAAAAGCGATCTGATTGTAATTTTTGCTTCAGCATATAATGAAGAAATAATATCCGATTTGCACAATAAATATGATTACAAAAATAAGATTATTTATTTTGAGGGGGAAAGAGTATTGGAACGGTGAAGAATATCTTACTCACCGGCGGGAACGGATTTATCGGCAGAAATATTAGCGAGCAACTTAGCGGCGAATACAACATTTTTGCTCCAAACAGTGCAGAGTTAGATTTATTGGATGCAGGTGCGGTTGCTGCATATTTGAAAAAATATAAAGTTACCGATATTATTCATGCTGCAGTGTATAACCCCAAAAGACGAAACGTTAGTAGAGAGGCTGAACTAGGTGCCAATTTAAGAATGTTTTATAATTTGGCCCAATATACGGATGATCTTGATAAGATGATATATTTCGGTTCAGGTGCTGAGTTTGATAAACGTTCTCCTATTCATATGGCGCGTGAAGACGACTTTGGTAAAACAATATCTGTTTTAAATGATTACAGCCTTAGCAAATATTTGATGAATCTGGAGGCATTGCGCTCAAAAAATATTTATAATTTGCGTCTGTTCGGCGTTTTTGGGAAGTATGAAAATTGGCAGACTTGTTTTATTTCCAACCTGTGCGGCAAGGCATTCTATAAGGATAATTTAATCAAAATTGATAGGGAAGAGATAAAGCGGTGTCATTGAAAATCTACAAAGAAAGGAAAAATATGAAATTTGCAAATATAATATTTGATCAATCAGGAAGATTAACAATTGGGGATAATATTCAATTGCTTGCCGTACAAAATTTGTACGAATATATGGGGATAGAATATGCTGATGTTGTTCGAATAAATTATTATGATTTAGCAAGTTATAATGGAGAATATGTTATCTTACCGATTTCATTTCCTCTTTTTGGGTATCATTATGATGTGAATATAACTCAATTCTCTCCTAAAATTATTCCTGTATTTTTAGGCGTTAGTTTTTTAAGTTCAGATTTTTCTAAAGCTGATTTAAATTATTTAAGAATACATGCTCCAATAGGCTGTAGAGATGAATACACATTGAATAATTTGAGAAGAAATAACGTTCCTGCCTATTTAGGAGGATGTTTGACTGCAACTTTCCCCAAAAGAACCAATGAGCAAAGCAGTAAAAGCAAAAAAATATTTTGTATTGATGTAGAGGAAAGTTTCAAAAAATTTATACCGAAATCTTTGCTGGACCAATGTGAATTTGTGAGTCACACCTATTATGCTACTGAATTAAAAGAAGATCCTGAAATTTTGGCTCGCAGAGTTTATGATAAATACATTAATGAAGCTAAATTAATTATTACAACAAGATTGCATGGTGCGCTTCCAGGTATTGCGGCAGGGATACCAGTGATTTTTTATAAAGATAAGTTTTCATTTAGGTTTGCAGGCATAGATAAGTTAGTACATGTATATACAAAAGAAGAATATGGAAATATTGATTGGAATCCGGCACCTATAGAATATGAAGAGACAAAAAAAGACATTCTTGCAATGTGTGCGCAACGTATTTGGAATATTTACAATAAATATAATCGTATGTGTGAAATAAGCTCATTTTATGAAACCAGAATAGACAAGAAAGAACTTTATGTTGATTTTATAAGCAATACTATTCAATTTATTACTGAAAATTGGAGTAAAACTAAAGTTATCAAGTATGCTCTTTGGGGAGTGACACAAACTGCTCACACGATTCATTCATATATAGTTAAACATTATCCAAATGCAGATTTAGTAGCAGTGCTAGATAAAAAGAAAAAAGTATATTTTTGTGGGTTAGAAACTTGTAACGTCAATTGGTTATATGATAATTCGGATGTATTCATTTTTGTTTGTACAGGTGCGGCAATAAAAGACTCTTATGAATTGTTTAAAAAATTAGATATTAAACAGTACTATCAATGTTGCGAAGATGGAAATAAACATAAACTTGAATATATTTAATTACAAAAACATAGGGGACCTTAAAATGAAGGAGCCCTTAATAATAGGGAGTCATAAAGTTGGTGAAGGCTATCCATGTTATTTTATTGCAGAAATGTCGGCCAATCATGCGGGAGATGTTGACAGAGCTATCAAGATCATTCAGGCTGCAAAAAAAAGTGGAGCAGATTGTATCAAGATTCAAACGTACACTCCGGATACGCTGACAATTGATTGTGATAAGGAGTACTTTCAGATTAGTAAAGGTACATGGAACGGAGAAAAGCAATAGCCGAACGGTTTTGCAAGGGGGAGAAGACGTTACCTTTGCCAAATTTTAATAAGATCATTTTAACATCAGTATATCCAGTTAAATACTAAGAAATAAAAAATAATTTTTGTAAAGAATGGCGGATTCTTGCTTACAAAACTTATTATGAGAGGGATATTTATGATCCAAAACCAGATTTTAGCTGCTCAATTGCTTGATATTATTAATGAACTTATTGAAGCAGCGCTTTTTATGCATAAATGTGCAACGGTTGAGAATTATGTACAAATTGAAGTGACCGCTAAGGCCGTAATTGGTGCTATAAATGAACTAAAGCCTCACATGAAGCAAATAAAGGAAGAAATAACTTATATTTCTGCACCTGTAAGTTGTGAAAATCTAGTAGCTTGTCTTGAAAATATTACTAAATTGACAAAAGTTCATTCAGTTAAATTAATAGCGAAGCTTGAATTTGAATTAATTCCACTTCTTAAGGAATTTTATTATGATGTTTATTTCTTCACAAGTATATTTGGTGATAAAGAAAAAGAAAGGGCACATTATGCAGAAGAATTCGTAAAAATGGGCGCGAATCCATATATAGATGAATATGCAAAATTGAATAACTACAAATATGATGTTTCCATCTATGTGCTTGCTTATAATAAACTTGAATATACAATACAATGTATTGAAAGTATTATCCAACATACCTTAAACCATATAAAATATGAGCTGTTTTTTGTAAATAACGGTTCAAAAGATAGAACAAAAGAATATTTTGAAAGTTTTGGCTGTGAGAAAAATTTTCATCTTTTGGAAAATTGCATTTGTGATATGCGAGCGGTTCGTAGAATTTTTGAAGGAAGATATGTTTTGGCTGTTTCCAATGACGTAATAGTTACAGAAAATTATTTAGAAAATTTAATAAAATGCATGGAGTCAGATCCTAAAATTGCGATGGTTGTGCCAACTACCCCCAATATATCTAATATGCAAACAATACCGGCGAAGTATTCAAACTTGGAGGAAATGCATGCGTTTGCTAAAGCCAATAATATTTCCGATCCAACTCGTTGGGAAGAGCGGACAAGGCTTTGTAATCCACTTGGATTATATAGAAGTGAGGTACTATTTTCTTCACATGGAGTGGGACTGCTTGATAAATATTTTGTATATAGTGAGTTTGGTGATGATGCATTAGCACTGAGATTAAGGCGGAATGGCTACAAAATGATTTTAGCTAAAGATTGCTATTGCTATCATTTTGGGAGCCTTACGCTTGGGGAAGCACAAGTCAAAGAAAACACACTTGAAAAAAGTCGAAAATTATTTTTTGACAGGTATGGAGTCGATGCGTGGAGCCCGGGTTTTTGTTATGATCCAATTTTAATGGAGATTTTAAATATAAAAGAAAAACGCCCAGTGCATATTCTGGGAATTAATTCTGGTTTTGGCTCCAATCCGCTTAAAATTAAAACACTATATAAAGAAGCTGGAAACCGGGAGGCAGATTTATATTATGTGACAACCGACGAACGATATCTGCTGGACTATAAGGCATTTGCCGATAAATCTATATATGCCCAGGATGTAGAAACAATATACGAAACCTTTGACACTACTACCTTCCAATATATTCTATTGGAAGGTAGTAGTGAACGTATTATAAAATGCCCGGATGACTTTATAAAAGTAAAGGGGTTGCTTGCACAAGATGGAACGTTGGCCATCTTTGCGAGTAACGAGAGCGAGAGAGTAATGTTGGAGAGTTTGGAGCCAGTCAAAAAAGTAAAAAGCGGGCTGAGCGGTTACTGGTTTGTTTGGATGTAGAGTAGGTGGCCGCTTATGTTGTTTATAAAAAAGTTATTTGGAGTATTATTACAAAAAACATAGGGGGCCTTAAAATGAAGGAGCCCTTAATAATAGGAAGTCATAAAGTTGGTGAAGGCTATCCATGTTATTTAATTGCAGAAATGTCAGCCAATCATGCGGGAGATGTTGACAGAGCTATCAAGATTATTCAGGCTGCAAAAAAAAGTGGAGCAGATTGTATCAAGATTCAAACGTACACTCCGGATACGTTGACAATTGATTGTGATAAGGAGTACTTTCAGATTAGTAAAGGTACATGGAACGGCGAAAATCTTTATACGCTATATCAAAAAGCATATACTCCCTGGGAATGGCAAGAACGTCTAAAGGCAGAAGCCGAGAAAGTAGGGCTTGATTTTTTGTCTACTCCGTTTGATAAAACTGCAGTGGATTTTTTAGAAAGTATCGGGGTGGATTTTTATAAAATTGCGTCTTTCGAATTAGTAGATATTCCGCTAATTAAATATATTGCTTCAAAACAAAAGCCTATTATTATGTCGACTGGCATGGGAACTCTGGGAGAGATAGAAGAAGCGGTGAATACTGTTTTGGCTCAAGGTAACAAGAAGCTGTGCCTTTTGAAATGCTCCAGCGCTTACCCGGCTGTGCCTGATGATATGAATCTTCGTACCATACAAAATTTAAAAAATACGTTTAACGTAGCGGTTGGCTTATCTGATCACTCCCTGGGTGTTATTGGGGCTGTGACTGCAGTGGCAATGGGGGCTAACGTAATTGAAAAGCATTTCTGCATTAGCCGGGAAATAGAAAATCCGGATGCCTTTTTTTCTATGGAGCCACAGGAATTTAAAAATATGGTTGAAGATATAAGAACAGCTGAGAAAGCGATGGGAAAAGTCAGTTACCACTTATCAGAACGGGAAAAGAACAGCAGGCTGCTGAGAAAGTCAATTTTCGTTGTAAAGGCGGTAAAGAAAGGTGAGGTTTTTACCGAAAAAAACCTGCGGGTAATTAGACCAGGTTATGGCTTAGAACCGAAACGCTATGAAGAAATCCTCGGCAAGACGGCAACACAAGATATTGAAGAAGGAACGCCGCTTGGTTGGGGTTTGATAAAGTAGTCTCTAAATAGGGTGGTGTGTATTAAATGCTTGAAACCCACCGGCTGATGCTAAGATTGCTTACTGAGCAAGATGAACATGAGGTTGTTGCATGGCGCAATCAAAGCGATATAATCAATAATCTTTTTAGTTATAAGGGGCTCACTATTAATGAGCATAGACAGTGGTATACCAATTATTTAAAAGATGATACAAGAATTGAGTTTGTTATCACAGTAAAAGAGAGTGAGCAAAAGATAGGTACCATAGGCCTGAGTAGCATAGATTATAGAAATCAGATTGCCGAGTACGGTGTTCTGCTTGGGACAAAGCAAGAGCGTGGTAAAGGATACGCCCAAGAAGCCAGTGTAGCTATTCTTGAGTATGCCTTTTCGGAACTGAATTTATATAAGATTAAGCTAAAGGTTTTTACTGACAATATGGATGCAGTAAAAATGTATCAGAAATTGGGTTTTGTAAAAGAAGGTACATTACGCCGGGAAGTCTACAAAAATGGTACATTTAAGGATGTCACGTTAATGGCCATTTTAAAAGACGAATGGGTTAACTAGGATGCTTAAAATTTGTATAAGAGTAGACGGTGGAAAAAATATTGGCATGGGGCATATGATGCGTTGTTTGTCTTTAGCCCAAGAATTTCGTCGAAACGGACACCGAGTTTGGTTTTTTACTAAATTGGATGAGGGTATTGAAACAGCCAGACATGAGAATTTTGATGTTATTTGCTTGCCTTTTGTAGATCACAAGACAGAAGGCTTTTTTTACGGTAATCCAACCTACTTGGCTGAGGAAGCTGAAGCAATAGTTGCAGTTCTAACGAAATGCCAAATCGATATACTTGTAATCGACACTTACAATGTGACTAGCGAGTACTTTCAAGTGCTCAAACCACATGTGAAAAAATTAGTCTACATAGACGATATCAAGCAGTTTCCTTATGTGGCAGATATTATTGTAAATGGCAATATTACCGGCGAGTACCTGGGTTATGAACAGAACAACACCCAACAAGTATTATTGTTAGGTCCTGCTTACAATATGATTCGTGACGAATTTCGTAATTTGCCAACCAGAACTGTAAGCGAGCAAGTTGCAGAACTTATGATAACTACAGGGGGCGCTGATCCATATAATTTGACAGGCAGGCTACTTGTCTGCTTACTAAAGCATGAGCAATTCCAAACTTTGCGGTTTAATGTGTTGATCGGAAGCGGCTTTACAAACAATGGCGAGTTAATCAACTTAAGCCGAAACCATAATAATATTGTCCTTTATGCCAATTCAGTGGTGGTTAGTACTTCTCCAAACATCACATATTCTGAGGTATCTGCCATTATGTTGCAGTCTGACTTGGCAATATCGGCTGGCGGTAGTACTTTGTATGAATTCGCCGCCTGTGGCACGCCTGTTTTAACGTTTATATTGGCAGACAATCAAAATTTTATTGTGAATATGATGGATCAACTGGGGTATGTGCAGAGTATCGGCTGGTATGACCAGCTGGAAGAAGGTCAAGTTACTAATGCGGTGCTGGCCTTGATAAATGATTTTGAAAAGCGTAAGGAGATGAGCCATAAGGGGCAAAGCCTGGTGGACGGTAAAGGGACCGAACGAATTGTTCGCAGTATTCTTGAAAACTTATGAATTCATTGATAAAGAGAGGATGATATGGTTGTGAGAAAACCCTATTTACCTTATAGTAGACAGTGGCTTGATGATGATGACATTAAGGCTGTAGCAGAAGTCCTAAAATCTGATTATCTAACGACCGGACCTAAAAGTGCAGAGTTTGAAACAGCCTTTGCCCAGTATGTAGGTGTTAATTTTGCAGTAGCAATAGCTAACGGCACTGCGGCGCTGCATGCTGCGTGTTATGCAGCAGGAATCCAAGCTGGTGATGAGGTTATTACTACGCCCATAACTTTTGCAGCTTCTGCTAATGCTGTGCGCTACTGTGGCGGAACGCCTGTTTTTGCCGATATTGAACCTGCCACATACAATATTGACCCAAGTGAGATACGTAAAATGGTTACGGAGAAGACGAAAGCCATTATTCCAGTGCATTTTACCGGTCAGCCTTGCGATATGGACGAGATAAGCAGAATAGCTAAGGAATATAATCTGGTAGTGATCGAAGATGCTGCTCACGCTGTAGGTGCCGACTATAAGGGTAATTTGATTGGCAGTATTTCGGATATGACAACTTTTAGTTTCCATCCTGTAAAACATATTACTACCGGTGAAGGCGGTATGATTACTACTAACAGTGAAGAGCTATACCAAAAGCTGCTTTTATTTAGAAGCCATGGTATTACCAGAGATAAAAATATAATGCTGGATTACCAAGGCTCATGGTATTATGAACAGCTGGCGCTAGGTTATAATTACAGGATGACCGATATACAGGCTGCATTGGGGCTTAGTCAGCTTAAGAAAGCCAATAGGTTTTTACACAGACGGCGTGAAATAGCCGACATGTATACAGCAGTATTTAAGGATACACCTGTTTTGCAAGTACCATTTCAGCAAGAAGGCTGTAATTCTAGTTGGCATTTATATGTAATTCAATTAAACTTAGAAAAACTGAAATGCAACCGCAAAGAAGTTTTTGAAGCGTTACATAGAGAAAATATCGGCGTAAACGTCCATTACCTTCCTGTATATAAGCATCCTTTTTATCAACAAAACGGTTACCAGGATGTAAGGTGTGCATGCAGTGAAAATCTATATAACCGGATCATAAGTCTGCCTATTTTTCCCAAGATGACAAATCAAAATGTACAGGATGTAATACATGGTGTAAAAAACATTCTGGAGAGGAATGAAAAATAGTATTTATTGCGGAATTAAATAAGGAAGGCTCAATAATTCCCATGAAGAAATCGCCTCTACCACCCAAGGTAAGAGGCGATTAGCGCTTTTTCATTATTATGTGTGTTGCCAGCGGTAGCGGCGAAATGGAGGTTTATGAGAAATTATTTGGCAGTTAAGCTTAGCTGGATGTGCGTCCTTGCATACGGATATTTAAAGTCGTTCCCTGGCCGGAATTGAGAGAACGAAAAGCTATGCGAGCATAACGAGTGATAGTATTAGCATCAAGCGGTGTTGTGTAAGACCAAGCATCGGTTGTGGGTACGGTGTCTGATACATTAATAATGTCTGGTTTACAAATACAGGGAACTACGTCTGGTGGATTATAGTTTATCTGTATAAATGGCCAGTAGTTGGAGTCGCAGTAATTACCACTAAATAGTGAAACAAAATTATTGGGAAAAACCGGCTCGTGCATTCTAAACAAGAGACCGAAATTGGCACTTTTGCAGCATTGCCATTCCTTTACTAACGCTGTGATTCCCAATGATAGCTGTTCGGCAGTGTCAGAGATAGCCGCTGTGGCAATTGGATTAGGGCTGGTGAGCGGGGGATGTCGCAAGGATGTAGGCGATGGCCGCCAGCGGGAAACAATGGAATAGGCTTCAATAACCTTTGAACATAATGGATTATTATGAGCGATAAAGAAATTAGCTGTAGCGGATATAATGTCCAGATCATAAGGAACCGAGGTCAAATCCCAGAGTGCAATTGACTCAAAGCAGGAATTTGTATGTTTACCTATTAATAAGTAACCACCCTTTCTGGTCTTAGCCGCTGTTTGGTGGCGTGTAATGTACGCGTCAATAAGAGGGGGCTTAATATATTTGCTAGGCATAAAAGTTCCACCTACACTTCACAGTAAAGTGACAAATATCATTTGATAAGCTGCATTTCCCTCATCTTACTGATGAGGGAAATGTAATTAACTGGAGATGGTAATGGTGTAACCTTATTCAACCGTATTACCTTGGAAGAAGACGTTGAGGGTTACGGCACTATTGGTGGCATCTTGTGCATAGTAGTACACACGGGCGTATTTAAGGAAGACGCCGGCGACAAGGGCTGCTGTGCCGTTGTAGGCGATGGTATGCGTGGAGCCATCATTTAACCAATTGCTGCCATCGGGGCTCATTTGCAGGTATGCTAGTGCGTTTCTGCCTGAAATGGAGTTGTTAACTACGCCATACGTCCATTGGCCAAGGCCCAATACTTGTCTTTCGAAGCCAGGACCGCCGCCAGTAATGTTTGCGATAGGATCAAACACGACATCGGTTGTAGCGAGAGCCACAGAAACGGGAAGCAGTTCACCATTAGTAGTAATAGGAAGTGCAGTAGAAGCACTAACAGGAATTGCTAGATTATTAGTAGTAATAGGAAGCGCAGTAGAAGCACTAACAGGAATTGCTAGATTATTAGTAGTAATAGGATTCATTGATTGGGCTTGGTCTTGAAAGACCTTAAAGTTAGGCATAGTTTCTTTTTCCCCCTTAATTTAAGTTAGATTTCTGTAGTAGCAGGTACTATAAGAGATGATGATGATTAACATAACATACTAATATCTATCTCAATATAGTCTATGCCTGTTGGCAAGTAAGGGTTAACATTAAATGTAGCTGCTCTCCGTTTTTGTCCTTGCCTAGCTCGCAATATGTGCCTAAAATTGCCCTGCGTTTTTGCCGCATAACGGTCTGAAAATGGCATCTCTCGGCAGATGCCATTTTTTAGGACGTTATGGAAGTTCACTCTCGATGACGAGATGAATCAGATGGTCATCAATAAGCTTTTTGTTGCGCTGCGCCGCACTCAGTAAGCTATGCATGCAGACTTTATTAATGATACGGAATGCGCCGGACGAATATTTGTAGATTTCGTCAATGGCTTTATCTGTGAAAATATCCTGCTGACCACCAGCATAAGCAAGATGCGCTTTGATGTAGGCTTCCGTTTGCGAACGATCAAGAAACGGCAGATTGCATTTTAAATCAATTCTTTGGCGAACAGCGGAATAAGCCTGTAAATTCAGCTTGTCCCACAATTCATTCTGCCCTACGAGGATAAGTGCCATTGGATTTTGCGAATCCATTTGGTAATTTAACATGAACCGGATTCCTTCAAGTGTTTCACGCTTTAAAAGATGTGCCTCATCTACGATGGTGAGAACTTTCTTGTGCTTGACCTCACGCATGTATTCAAGCTGTTGATGCAGGCTAAGCTTCGCGTCACCGCGATAGAATTTCCCCTCGGCGCCGAGCTGTTGCAAAAGCCCGTTGTAAAACCAGCGCGGTGTGAGCTGGGAATCGGAAAGATAGAGCACAAGATATTCTTCCGGATCCAAGCTTCTCGAAAGCCTTCGGATCAGCGTTGTTTTTCCACATCCAACCTCAGCAGTAACCACGGCAAAAAGTTGGTTTTCCGCAGCGTAACAAAGCCTGCCGAGGCATTCATTTACAGCGTCTGACATATATAGGCTGTCTACCGGAATACTGTTGGTAAAGGGCGTATGCTTCATGGAAAAGAATGCCTCATACATTCGGCGTCAGCTCCTTTGCCATGCTGCTAAAGCTTGTCGCAACGGTGCTTGTAGGCTGTACCGATTTGTTTTCCAATCCCTTTAGCATGCGTGAGTTTTGGATGATTACCTTTTTTAATTTTTCAGGAAACAACTCCACTTGTTGGAAGTTTTCGCCAATTTGCAGCCGTTTGGCTTTAAACGCGGGAAAATCGGTATGATGAATTTCTACCTCGTCCTGCCAGGTAGGATCATAGAGGACTTCGACCTTGCGGCCAATCAATTTCATTCCCACTTCATATTTGCTGCCGTTGAAGCTGATGCATCCAGTCTTGTCTACCTCACGTTCTTCCGTATGCAAGAATGCCTCGCGACAAGCTTCGATATCTGGAAATCTAAGCGGTTTCTTGTCGGTCAGATATGCAGTTTCTGGTGAAACACCGTCAAGTCTGGCATGTGGATACTTAGGGTACTTTTCCTGTATCCACAAAGCAAGGTAATGGTTGAGTTCTTCCAGGCTCTGCGGTTTTTGCAGTGCAACTTCGGCAAGAAAAGAATCCAACCGACGATTGAACCTTTCAATTTTCCCCTTCCCTTCGGGATGGTACGGACGAGCATGAAGCAGCTTAATGCCAAGTTTTGCGCAGGCCTTGGTCAGCCAGTTGCTGCGGTATTGTTTGCCATTATCTACATAGACAGCATCCGGCATTCCATGAGTTAAAATGGCGTCTCTGAGTGTATCTTCAATGATGTCGAGCTTCTGGTTTTCATAGAACTTCGCACTGACAATGAAACGTGTGGCGTCGTCAATCCAGGCAGCAAGGTAAACCTGCTTTTTGGCACTATCCTTGCCAATGGGCAGATACGGTCCATACTTGATATCCCCTTGGTAAAGCATACCGCGATGCGGCTTGGCAAAACGGCGCGCTGCCAGGCTTGTTTTGGAATACATACGAATTTGCCGCATACCGAATCCTGCTTTTTGCAAATGACGCTGCAAGGTGCTGCGGCTAATGGTATCCTTTGGAACAACGCCTTCAAGCTCAAGGATTTGGATGATGTCCCGCACACTTCGGGACGGACATTCCCGCCTAAGCGTAATGGCAGACTCAACAATATCTGCATAACCTTCCGGTAATGCGACAGCTGTTTTGGAAACGGTTGTCTTTGGTTTCAAGCCCTTAAAACCGTCCACTTGATAAGCCTTTAACCATCGCCCAATGGTGCGATACGATTTGCCGGTATGCCAGGCAACCTCTTTCTTCTTGCTAATAAGCAAAGCCGGATCGAGTGACGCATCAAGCAAAGAACTGATGATTTCAAAACGCTTTGCGGCGATTTCTTCTGCTGATTTTGTCATGAGATAACAACTCCCTTCTTTTAAAAGAGAGTATATACCCTTACCCCGGTGGCACCAAGGCAAACAGGGTGGCAGGATAAAAATCACTAGCGCAGAGCAATGGCGTGACAAAAATTGACCAACGACGAATTTTTCGGCGAAGGATTGCAAGCAGGGGTTTACCAAACAGAGGAACTTTTTTTGCACATGCGGCATGAAGCAAAGTTTCTATATATGGTGCTGAAGCCAAAAATTCAGCTTTCCATCTGCGTATGGTTGAGTCATCAGCCCGACAGGTCATGAGTAATTTGCTGTCAATGACATCTTGGATAACTGAAGCCTCGTAATGCTTATATGGCCTTATGAAACTCGGCAGCTCGGTATGCAGCTGCTGGCATTTAGAGCAATACCCGCGAGGCACCGCAAGAGCCACACGAATGCCACAACGAAGCCTGACATAACGGACTCTGTGGTCGTGACAAGAAAGGGGACTGCTGCAATGAGGACAAACGGAAAGAATCTTACTTGAGACTAAAAATATGCGTATTAATATTGAAATGTATCTCGTAACGTGTTAATATGACCATATTGTTTAATTTTGGTAACCACGGTACGGGATTGAGGGATCCTACCCGTGGTTTTTTCATTTTCACCCCGGTACCAGCTAATACTGGCATTATACACCTGGAAAATGAGGCAAAACAAGAGAGCAACCTTCACCATCCATGGACAAAACTACTGAGCAAGGCATGGTTATTGGAGGTTAGCAGCTACAATTAAACATAAAAAAATATAGTTATGCTATGTAATTTAAATATGTGACTAGTAGGCACCATGCGGACCAGTCGAACATATATTAAATGGACACATATTAGGGGGTGGAGAAATGCCGGCAATTAGCTTATGCATGATTGTTCGTGATGAAGAAAAGTGTATTGCCAAGTGTTTAGCCAGTGTTCAAGAGGTAGCTGACGAAATAATTGTCGTAGATACAGGTTCTAAGGATGAGACAAAAAGAATTGCTGCTGGTTTTGGCGCCAAGGTTATAGATTTTATTTGGAATGGTAGTTTTGCAGATGCCCGCAATGCATCCCTTGAAGCTGCGAATGGTGATTGGGTACTGTTCCTTGATGCCGACGAATATCTGGAACCTTCTTCGCATGAGGCATTACGTAAGGTCGTGGCGCAAGCTGATGTAGAAGGCTACTATATACCTATTGTTAATATCTATGGCAATGAGCAGCAGCCTGAGCAGTGCAAGGACCTATTGTTTCGTTTGTTCCGTAATCGAAGTGAATATAGATTCCGGGGCATTATTCATGAGCAAGTACTAACTTCAATTTTGGAGAAGGATAGCAAGGCCAATCTTGCTATCGCCCATGATGTTATCATCTATCATTATGGATATTTAGATAGTCAGGTTCAGGAAAAAGATAAGATAAATCGCAATCTTGCACTGCTGGCGCAGCAGATTAAAGATTTTCCTGAAGACAAATATGTGCTGTATCAATATGGATTGGAGCTTTATCGGGCTGAGCGTTATGGGGAATCCATCGAAATGCTGAAAAAATCATTGGCAGGTCTGAAAACGGGAGGACCTGAAAGTATGTATTTCCCCAAACTAATCCGGCTGCTTGTTATGACTCATTATCAGGCTCGTAGGTACGAAGAAGCGGTTGCCTATGTGAAATATGGGTTATCTATATATCAAGATTACGCTGATTTGTATCATTATGGCGGACTATGTTTCTATGAGCTTAGGGCTTATGGCACTAGCTTTGAGTATTTTATGAAGGCTACAACACTAGGTGAGCAAGCCTATATATATGGCTCATATCCTGGTGTAAGAGGGTTTAGAAGTTATTATTACATGGGGAAAATTTGTGAAGAGTTTGGCAGTGAGGAAGAAGCTCTTGGGCATTACTTGGCAGCTTTTCGGGCGAATCCTTTTTTTACTGTCGCGTTAGAGCAGATCGTACGAATTTTGGTGAAAGGTGAGGAAAGTGACGATGTAAGAATTGCCCTTGCTACTATGTGTGAGTGTTGTACTATATAAATGACAGCGAACATTATGTAAGAGTAATGGTTAACAAAGCCATCATCTTTTGGCTTCAGGATAATGCCTTCAAAGTGCGCAGTATTACCGATAGTCTGATACTAGTAGGCTTGGATGATGATTTTATAGCAATAGTTAAGTTGTTAAGGTTACGGCCCAATGAGGACGTGGGTTTCGTAAACTTAAGGACGGACTCATCAGAGCTACTCTTTGATATATTACTAAGAGCCATGGATCATGGAGATTTTAAAAAAGTGGATGAGATTTTAGCCAGGATGGAGCAGGCGTGGATAAAGACGCATGCCTATAGGCTTATGCAAATGTATGTAAGACATAACCGGCTTAACGATGCAGAGCGGTATGGACATATCTACTTAGTAAGTAATCAGGATAGTTTTGATGCACTTGTAGGCATGGGGGATATAAAAGGTAAAAAAGCAGAGTACTGGGAAGCAGCTGAATATTACCGGGCTGCTGTTAGCGTTGCCCCTTGCAGTCCCAAGGCGTATGTCAACTTATTGAAGATGTATGACAAACTTTGTCTGGAGACTTTGAAAACTGCTGTAGAAAAACATCCTGATGTGGAACTGTTCAAAGCGATGCTGGAGCAGGAGACGGCAAGACAATGACTGGGTTGATCAGTATTGCTATGATTGTTAAAAACGAAGCAGCTATGCTGAGAGCCTGCTTAGATAGTGTTAAAGAGGTAGCTGATGAGATTATCATTGTGGATACAGGATCAGTTGATAAGACAATAGAGATAGCAAAAAGCTACACAGATAAAGTATATCGCTATTCATGGCAGGGAGATTTTAGTGCTGCGCGTAATTTTGCCATCAACCAGTGCAGTTGTGAGTGGATTCTGTCTGTAGATGCAGATGAACGGTTAGCGGTTGGGTATGAATCCTTGCGAGAGCTAATTACAAGTACAACGAAAGAGGCATTTATTTTGCCACTTAAAGGTTATAGCGGCCCTGGTGGCAGTGATTATAATGTAATTGGCGTGTTAAGGTTGTTCCGCAACCTGCCGCATTATCGCTATATTGGCAAAATACATGAACAAATTGGTATTGCCGACCAAGAAGTTGTCGGATACAGTGAATATCCGATTATCAGTCACAGTTATATAGAGCCGCGCCGTCGTCAGGACAAACGCAGGCGCAATATGCAAATGCTTGCAGAACAGTTAAAACATGAGTCGGAGAATGAGGCATTTATAAAATATTATCTGGGCTGTGAATGGTTGGGAATGGGACGGTATCAGCAAGCTTGCGCTTGTTTTCGTTGTGCGTATGAAC
>JAGGAA010000040.1 GCA_017889675.1 Bacillota bacterium
TTTCCGTTTTCTCAGCAACAAAATTATCGTCAGCATCAACAATAAATTGAGCACCAAACCTTTCAGCATCATTGAGGCGTCCTGACCTATGCTGCTGAATAATTTGTTCCCAGGCTTTGAGTTGCCGCATTTTTTCAAATAAAACAATCAGATGGACTTCCTCTTTGCTCTCAACTTCCATCCCCGGTATTATGGTGACAGTAGTACCTTTTGCCGCTTCTAAAGCGGCAACGACATTATCGCAGGCGTTATGATCGGTAATGGCAACTATATCAATTTCATGCTGCACGGCGTGCCAAACAATATTACTTGGCGTCATTTCAATTTCAGCGCAAGGCGACAACAACGAGTGCACATGAAGATCGGCCACAAACCGTCGCATCATTCCCCCGTAATGCCGAGCTGATATAAGCGTCCAACTACTTCATAAGCAGAAAGCGTTGTAGTCAGCATAACTATTTCTTCTGTTTCGGCCTTGCGTACAGCCTCTGGATCTGGTTCCACACCGCCGGCAATAACAATAGCAGTCAGGCCAGCCAGTAATGCTACAGCCACAATATTCTGGTGCCCCTGCATCGTAACCCATATATTACCGGCATTTGCTTGACCCATGACATTACTCAGAAGATCTGACGCATACCCACCACTAACCACCTTATCGAGGTTAGACTGGCCTGCTATTACTTTTAGAGATAAGGCTTTCACTATTTCTTGAATAGTCACAAATACTCCTCCCCATACTGTTACTGAACCTATTCTTCCTTTTCTTTATCAAGCGGTGGCGGTAATTTGGCAGCCAAATTAACCATTTCGTAAGCCAAATCCCGCACCTTGTTACGCAAAAGAAATACGCAATCAGTCAGACTAGCCCGTCCCTGAGCAATGTCTTCAGCCAACGCTTTACAATTGGGAGAACCGCACGAGCCACAATCAAGGCCTGGCAAGCTTTTTAACGTTGCATCCATTATCTCGATTTTAGACATTGCTTTAGAAATATCGGCATCAAGACGCATTGCCGGTTTAGGCTCAATAGCCCGCCGCCCAGCTATTCCGAGTTCAAATTCAGAGTAATCTGAACGCGGTAGTATGCCGAGCTTAGGATCCTGTATTTTTTTCTTTTCAATTCGCTGTTTCATGCAGTGTTCTGCTACGTAGTGGTTTTCTACTGTCAGTGCACCACCGATACAGCCGCCATCACATGCCAATACCTCAATATAGTCAACATCTTTGAGTTTACCTAAGGCAACTTGCTCCAGTACATTTGTAGCGTGATTAATATCATGTACTATTAAGATGTTATCAACACCAATAGCTGATGTCTCACCACCTGGTATCGCCCAGCCGACACCTACCCAAGAAGCTTGTCGGCGAGCATCTTGAACATCAGCAGTCACGACTTTAAATAACTCATGATAAATTTTATTAATAGCAATAGCGCCACTAATACTAGATTTTTCAGTGCCAAGCGGCTGATATACTGCCGTCATCTTGGCTGGACAGGGCGTAATAAACCATACACCAATATCTTTTGGATCAAGACCACGCAGCCGTTCAGCCTCAGCTCGCGCCAACCGGGCTGCCACCTCAACCGGAGCATCAAAAGGTACTATATGGTTAATAATTTCAGGAAATTTAACTTGAATAAGTCTGACAATGGCCGGACAAGCCGAAGAAATGGCGGGGCGAGGAACATCAGTACGCTTAAGGTAATCCCGAATTGCCAATGAAATAATTTCTGCTCCGTGAGCTACTTCAAACACTTCGTCAAAACCAAGTTTTAATAAACCAGACAAAATAGCTCTAACCGGAATATCAGCTTTAAACTGACCATAGAGTGCTGGTGCTGGTAATGCAATATTATGTTTGTATTTTTTCAGATCAGCAATTTCATCAGTCACGGCTGTTTTAGCGTGACTCGGGCAGTGCCGAATACACTCACCACAATCGATACAACGGGAGGATGTTATGCAGGCTTTACCGCCACGAATGCGTATTGCTTCCGTCGGACAGCGCTTCGTACAATTTACACATCCTTGGCATCGCTCCGGCATCAACCTCACAGAATGAAAACGTTCTTCCACCACTTTCACCACTCAATCCATTCAATATCTTACCTTTATTTTAGTGGTAAATAACCATTCTAAGCTTTGTTCCCACATTCTTTTCACTTTTAATATCAAACTTATCTGTACAACGTGCCATATTAGGCAACCCCATACCGGCACCAAAACCCATTTCACGAATATGGTCGGGCGCCGTCGAAAACCCTTCTTGCATCGCAAGCCCAATATCAGCAATTCCCGGACCTTCATCTTCCACGACCAATTCGGTACGATCAGAATGAATCCCCGCTTTGATCACACCGCGCGATGCATGAATAATCACATTCATCTCAGCCTCATAGGCACTTATGGCGATTCTTCTTATAATATCAGGGCGTACTCCGAGTTGTTGCAAGGTACGCTTGATTTTGCTTGAAGCTTCCCCTGCGCCGTTAAAGTCTGCAGATTCTAATACAAATTCTAATTCAATTCCGGATTCTGCCGACAAAAGTGTTCCTCCTTTAGCGAACAACCCGCCAGACCATCTCGGTATAACAAACCACAAGCTTCATACATTTGTTTCTTAGTTGAAAGCAAAGGAATTTCCATGTTCTTTGCCATTTCAACAACCTCCGGCCCTGGCCGTTTACCGCGTACAAACAATATAGCAACTAAGTCACTCATTTCAGCGGTACGAATAACTTGAATGTTTGTCAGACCTGTTAACAACAACCCTTGTTCTTTAGTAAAGGCCAAAACATCACTCATTAGGTCTGCGCCACAAGCGCTTTTAACTTCTCTGTCAAGCCATTCTCTTCCGCAAAGTACCTCAGCATCCAGCATAATTCTTACTTGTGCCAGTTTCAATACGGCACCTCCATGAGCCAAAATTAACGCTTGTTCGAAATTTCACTAAATTCCGCATAAAAAAGTAAGGGACTACTCCCCCCTACTAGTATAATTTACTGAATATCACTAATAATTGTGTATATTCGCGTTATGTCTTATAAATCCTGCTGCTAGTTGCAAAATAATTAGGTTTTTTCCCAAAAAAATACATGGCAATTCTATACAGCAGGAATGACACGCTTATGAACACAACTATCTTCTGGCTTACTGCAACAAGTGCTCAATGTTATTAGTGGTAGCGGCAGTTTCCTTGCCATACGGCAATAATTACCGCATTCAGAAGCCAAAACAACATCGACAGTTGCACATTAAACATAATATAGTCAGTAAATCCATTAACAGCCAGACCTAGAACGGCAGACATGATGCCAAGCATAAGCCCTGCTACCCAACGGTTATTAGTCTGTCGCAAAATATCTACAGCTTTCTTAGTATGTCCATAAATAACAGCTAAAAAAACAAGTAACCCCGGTATCCCAATTTCTGCCGCAATGTGTAAATACATATTATGAGCATGAACGATCCGGGCAGCTGGGTTATTTAGAAAAAAATCATATTCAGGATACACCAGCCAGTAGGCTCCCCAACCAATCCCAAACAGTGGATTATCCAAAATCATGGCAATCGTGCTTTCCCACAAGGCTATTCGCAGTGTTGAGGAAGTATCGGTAGGATTAAAAATAGACATTATACGTTCCATTACTGCATCATGACAAAAAAACGCGACCACCGGGATTATTACAAACAACCACAACACTTTGCGATTATAGAATCGCCCGCAAATAGCTGCAACCACCACTATGCTCAACCATGCACCACGCGAATAAGTAAGTACCAGACATATTCCTAGTACAGTAACCAGCATAAACATCAATATTTTATCGGCAATTCTTTCGTCATATAAGCCCTGACCAACAGCTAAAGACATAACCACCACTAAAAAACCGGCTAGCAAATTCGGATTTTGCAAAGTGGAAAAAATCCGAACTTTAAGGTCAGGAAACTGTTCACCATCCACCCACTGAAAATTCGATATATCCACACCATGTACATATTGATAAAACCCATAACAAGCTACCAATAGGGCCGAAACCATCACCGACCATACTAGTCGCTGCACTTGCGGCAGCGAATTTATATTATTAATAACAAGATAATAAAGTAATATATATCGGCCCATAAGATGATAATAATTATAAAAACTAAAGCCCCTGTCTGGGGAAACAGCAATAGAAGCAGCTGACAAAATAACCAAAAGAGCAATAAGCTCATCAAATGGTGTCCGTTTTAACAGCAGTTGCTTTGCTGCCGTCATCTTAACTGTCCATAAAACGGTTCCCACACCGAGAAATAAAGTAGAGACATCCAGCGACATTGGCAAAAAAAAGGCTACAGCCAAAATACAATGTTCTATGAGATAATCAAGACGATATTGGGTTTGACTGTTAAACGAATATGCAATATACACACTTTCACCTACGGTTCAAAAAATTCCCGGTTCTACTACAGTTTCTCTTAGTATGGCATTTTTAAGAATATGCTTTTTTAATATAGTAAAAACAATACTGGCGCTTGCATTATGCTCCAAGCGCCAGTATTTATTATATACAATTATAATTAATTTGTCTACTTATTAAAGATAATATAGCGTGCTTCACCGATTAAGTATAACGAACCTGCGACACAAACAATTCCATCAGAGCCTGCCAGTTGCTTGGCACGCTCAATACCACCTTCAATTGTACTCGCGGCCTCTACATGACGCGCCTCTATTTCCCGGGCAATTTCTTCCGGAGTTGCTGCCCGGTAGGAAAGTGGCTGAACAGTAACAACTGTGTCGGTCGTGCGAATAAGCGCACGAATAATTCCTGCTACATCTTTGTCGCGGAGAATACCTAACGCAAAGGTTATTTCTCGTCCTGGAAACACCAGATCAAGGTTTTGCCGTAACACTCTGGCCCCATCCGGGTTATGCGCACCATCAATAATAATAACCGGACTGCCGGGAACGATTTCAAATCGTCCTGGCCAGCGTACCGTATTAAGGGCACTCTTAATTGTCTGCAAAGTAATGCGCGGTTCCTTGGTTCCTAGGAGCATTGCAGTCGCAACAGCAACTGATCCATTTTCCACTTGGTGACAACCAATAATATTTAGGGCAATTTCAGCCTGACCTAAATCACCAGCATCAACAAACATTTGCTGTTTGCCATTGGCTAACCCTTGAAATTCACTTGAAAACTGCTCGTCTTTTACATAGACTCTAGCACCTTTATCCGCTGCTGTCTGCTTAATAATATCAAGTGGCTCACCTTTTGCAGCCGTTACCACTGGTACGCCATCTTTAATTATGCCAGCCTTATGGCGGGCAACATCAGCAATTGTAGAACCGCAACGATCCGTGTGTTCCAGTGTAACATTGGTAATTACCGAAATTTCCGGAATAATAACATTCGTAGAATCCAGAAGCCCGCCCAGTCCAACTTCAATAACAGCATACTCTACACCTACGGCAGCAAAATAGTAGAAGGCGGCCGCAGTAATTACTTCAAATTCTGTGGGTTGCTCAAAACCTTCTGCTAACATCTGTTCCACAAATTTATTGGTGTAAGTAATTGCCTGAGCAAATTCATCTCTGGTTATTTCCTGCCCATTGACAACCATCCGTTCTGGATAGTCATGAAGATGAGGTGAAGTATACATGCCGTTTTTGACACCGCTGGCAGTCAAGATAGCTGACAACATCGCTGTTGTTGAACCCTTGCCATTTGTGCCGGTAACATGAATGGATTTAAACCGACGTTCCGGATGCTGCATGAGCTCTAACAGGCGTTCAATGCGAGCCATTCCAAGGTTAATACCAAATTTACTCAAATTTTCAAGGTATGCTAACGTTTGATCATAATTCATCTGTTGCACCTCCATTTATTAGGCATCGACTAATTATAGCTGAGCCAAATAGGCCAAGCGTTCTTTAATAGCCGTTTGCTTTTCTACGAATTCGGTTTGTTTGGCTTTTTCCTTTTCAATGACATCAGCAGGAGCCTTGGCCGTAAAGCCAGGGTTACCCAGTTTGCCGCTAATACGTGATAGTTCTTTGTCCAGATTGCTGATTTCTTTGTTCAACCGAGCTGTTTCTTTCTCGACATCGATCAGTCCTTTGAGCGGCAAATAAATTTCGACACCATTAACCACCGCTGTCATCGCATTTTCTGGATTGGCATCACTAGCAGCAAGGATAGTGATTGGCTCAGCAGCTGCTAATGTTTTAATATAGCTAGTATTGGCCTCCATCTTAGTTTTGAACTCACCAGAAGCCATTTTCAAAATTACTTGGCTCTTTTTACCAGGGTGTACGTTGACTTCAGCCCGCATATTACGAATTGACTTAATTGTCTCCATAAGAACGCCCATTAGTTGCTCGTCTTCATGGTTAGTAAGTTCCTGGTCTTCAGCCGGCCAGCCAGCTGTCATTATGCTAATCCCCTGGTGTGGCAGACTCTGCCAAATAGCTTCGGTAATAAACGGCATAAAAGGATGCAATAGCTTTAACGTATTGCTAAGAACATAACTTAACAGGTATTGCGCCACTTTGCGGCTCTCGGCATCTTCTTTGTTATAAAGGCGGCCTTTAGCCAATTCAATATACCAATCACAGAACTCATCCCAGATAAATTCATAAACCATGCGGGCGGCTTCCCCTAGTTCAAAACGCTCAAGATTGCGCGTTACATCAGCCACAGTGGCATTATAGCGGCTGAAAATCCAGCGGTCCGCAAGTGTAAACGTCTTAGCATCAGGCACAAACTCCGGATCAAACCCTTCCAGGTTCATCAATACAAAGCGTGAGGCATTCCAGATTTTGTTGGCAAAGTTACGGCTGGACTCGACACGTTCCCAATAAAAGCGCATGTCATTACCAGGAGTGTTACCAGTTATCAACATAAATCGTAGTGTATCTGCACCGTATTTATCAATTACCTCTAGCGGGTCAATGCCATTACCTACTGACTTACTCATCTTCCGTCCCTGGTTATCGCGCACCAAGCCATGAATAAACACATGCTTAAAGGGAATATTCTCTTGAAACTTCAGCCCCATCATGATCATTCTGGCTACCCAGAAGAAAATAATGTCATAGCCGGTTACTAGTACACTTGTGGGGTAAAATTGTTTAAGTTCAGCCGTATCCTTAGGCCAACCCATGGTGGAAAACGGCCATAACCCGGAACTAAACCAGGTATCAAGCACATCAGGGTCTTGTTCAACCTTCCCGCCGCACTTAGGGCAAACTGTAATATCTTCCCGGGATACAGTAACCTCGCCACATTCACAATACCAAGCCGGGATGCGATGCCCCCACCAGATTTGACGAGAAATACACCAATCCCGAATGTTTTCCAGCCAATTAGTATAGATTTTGGTAAACCGCTCAGGCACAAATTCAATTTGGCCTGAAGTTACAGCCTCAATAGCTGGTTTAGCTAGTGGCTCCATTTTAACAAACCACTGCTTAGAAACTAATGGTTCCACTACTGTGTTGCAACGCTGACAATGACCAACAGCATGACTATGTTCATCAATTTTTACAAGATATCCTTGGTCCTTCAAGTCATTTACCAAAGCCTTGCGACATTCATAGCGATCCATACCCGCATACTTGCCGGTATGGGCTGCCATTGTACCATCAGGATTTATAACAACTATTTCCTCTAGCTTATGTCTAAGCCCCATATCAAAGTCATTCGGGTCGTGAGCGGGAGTAACTTTTACCGCTCCGGTTCCAAACGAAGGATCAACATATTCATCAGTAAAGAGTGGCAGACGGCGACCAATAAGGGGCAGAATTAAATACTTGCCAACAAGGTGTTTGTAACGTCCATCTTCAGGATGAACCGCTACACCACTATCACCTAAGATTGTCTCAGGACGTGTGGTTGCTACCGTAACATACTCCCCGTCAGTACCTTCCACTAAGTACCGGACATGGTAGAGATGACCTGGCGTTTCTTCATGCTCAACTTCAATATCACTTAAGGCAGTGTTGCAACGCGGACACCAGTTGGTGATACGATGTCCCTGATAGATAAGGCCCTGTTCATACAGGCTGACAAAGACCTCTCGTACAGCCTTAGAGCAACCCTCATCCATCGTAAAGCGCTCCCGTTCCCAGTCACAGGAAGCACCTAGGCGCTTGAGCTGATTAATTATCCGACTACCATACTGTCCTTTCCACTCCCATACCCGGTCAATAAAGGGTTCACGCCCTAGATCATAGCGGGTCTTCCCCTCTTGGGCCAGCACTTCCTCAACTTTGATCTGTGTAGCAATCCCGGCGTGGTCGGAGCCTGGCATCCACAAAGTATTATAGCCCTGCTGGCGTTTAAAACGAATAAGAATATCCTGCAAGGTGTTATCCAGAGCATGCCCCATATGGAGTTGCCCTGTCACATTAGGCGGCGGTATTACAATGCTAAAAGCTTGCTTTTCAGGGTCTACCTCAGCATGAAATAAACTATTATCTTCCCAAAATTTGTACCATTTAGCTTCTACCGTCTGTGGGTCATAAACAGTTGAGATATTGTTAGTCTGCTCTTGTTCCATAGTGCCTCCTTGAATAAATA
>JAGGAA010000283.1 GCA_017889675.1 Bacillota bacterium
GTTATATACGGGTTCATGGGAATTAAGGGAAAGTATTTTCAGCAAATGCTCTTTTCTATTTGCCGCAGGAATAAAAACCTTTGTGTCCACCCCAATCGGCAAAACTGCAATTTTATTTGAATCAGCACCAAGATTCACCATTACCTCTTTTAATTGTGGAGATACTGCAATCAGGAACTTTGATTTTTTCAATACAATTTTGACAACCTGCTTTGCAATATAGGATTTTGCGGGGGCTATTAAAACATCTGAACCCCAGGCAGTCCCAATCAATGGTCTTTCCCCAAAAAACAATGGCAAGGACAACAAGCCATATCCCGATAGAAAATGAATGTGGATTAAGCTAGGCTTTATCTGTCCAATAATTCTTATTACGCTGGGCATGGCCAGTACGTAATCCGCCTTGCCCATTCCATACCCAACATAATGCATGGTGGAGCCCTCCACGTCCTGACGAGAACAGGTAACGCAATGGGTCTCGTACCCTTGTTTTATAAAATATCTAACCCACTTTCGAAAATGCATATTGGCGGAATCGCCAAAAAAACAAATGACTGTCCTGTATGAAAAAGAACTGTCCATTTTTCACCCTCATTTCGGTTATAAAGCAGCTGACGCCATCATGCGGACAATTCCCTCTTTGACCGTAATCCGTGGCTGCCATCCCCCCATGCGTGCAATTTTATCATAACTGCCATATATATTCATAACATCAATTGGTTTATATTTTGCGGGCTATAATAGCGAGCTACCTCGGTTTGACAGACTTTAGATAATCCGTAAAATGATACCGGCGCTGTCGATTGTTCTTCAGTTAACGGAAGATCCTTCACCATCACATTCCCATACTCTGCTGCTGAGCCCAATAAAACAATTCGAGTTTGTAATTTATTCTCCTTAACCGCTTCTGCAATGTTAATCGTCGTTTTAATGTTGCCCACATAGTATTGTTCGAAGTCGTTTGCGTACAGTACCCCGGCAAGATGAAACACACAATCATAACAATAAACCTTTTCACCCGCCGCTTGCAGTCGTAAGAATAAATCCGGCATTCCTACTGATTCGCCGCTATCAATAAAATCAATACAAGCTTTTGATAAAACATAAACCCCCATGCTTACCTCAAAGTGATAGCTCGGTTTTTCGGTATAAGATTCCATATAACCTGATTCATTAATGCCGAGCACGCCAAAATCGATTTTGGCGTCACGCTGCGTTGTTGCAACAGTTGCTTTAGCTCCTTTATCCAAGTGAATTTGCACCAACTGCCTATAGTCAATCGTTGTTAATACATCGCCATTCATCACCAGGAAGTTCTCTTCACAATTAGGTAATAATTTCAAGGCGCCTGCCGTATTTAACGGAATAACTTCCCGCACATATTCAATATTCACGTTCCATCGTTCACCATTGCCAAAATAGGTTTCGATGAGTTCCGCAAGGTGGCCTGTAGAAATAGTAATCCTGTCAAAATTCAAACTGGCCAATTGACGAATAATAATTTCTAAAATCGGATACTCACCAATCGGCATAAGCGGCTTGGGAAAATTCATTGTATACGGTTTTAGCCTTGTACCCTTGCCACCTGCCAAAATAACAGCCTGCATAAACTACCCTCCCCACTTATATATTGTACCGGTTGAATTTGTAACTTTGTCTATTATCTGGCTGGCTGAACCATTGTATAGTTTCCTCAAGCCCCCTGTGAAATCCATTCACTCCCGCATACTGTGGTTTCCAACCTAGCAGTGTCTGTGCTTTTGAATTATCGGCCCATAACCGTTCCACTTCGCTTTTTTCGGGCCGCTTGCGTATTTCATCCTGTTCTATCGCAACTTCAGAACGCAAAATATCGGCAATCATTTTGACTGTGTTCCCAATCGAAACTTCAAAACCACTACCGATATTAATAACCTCACCAATAGCAGCGTCAGAATTCATGACCGAAATAAATCCTGCCACTGTATCTTTAACATAATTAAAATCTCGGGTTGGATGTAACGAACCAAGCTTAATTTTGCATGCTCCACCTAAAATTTGCGTAATAATCGTTGGTATGACTGCGCGGGCGGATTGCCTGGGTCCATAGGTGTTAAATGGGCGAATTACCGCAATAGGCGTGCCAAAAGATCGAAAAAAAGACAAGGCCAGCTGATCAGCACCTATCTTACTCGCCGAATACGGTGATTGTCCTTGTAATGGATGTTCCTCGGTAATAGGAACAAACCGTGCCGTTCCGTATACCTCGCTGGTCGAAGTATGAACGACCTTGGACACCCCTAAATCCTTTGCCGCTTGGATAACATTGAGCGTTCCTTTTATGTTGGTATCCACATAAGTGTCCGGCGAATGGTAAGAATAGGGTATAGCAATCAGCGCCGCCAGATGCAGTACCACGTCGCAGCCTTTCATCGCTTCACGCACGCCGTTTGGATCACGGATGTCACCGGAAAAAACATCTAGGTTATTCAACAGTTCCTTTTCGGAATGATCCAACCACCCCCAGGAATTAAAAGAATTGTACATTACAAAGGCACGCACATTATACCCTTGCCGAATCAGTTCTTCGGTTAAATGCGAACCAATAAAGCCGTCAGCCCCTGTAACTAATATTTTTCTATTCATGTCTAATCTCCTCGTAAATTTAGGGCTCATAATCATCCAATATTAATTTAATAATATTATCCTCGGCAAAATGATCGAGCACATACTGTCTTTCAGCGTTTGCATCGATTCCATTGACTTGCCAAAGCCGATGAAACGCCATGATTCCAGCTGCAATATCTTCCGGTAAAATACCGGCAAACAGTCGCGCCCGCTTCCCGCTCAGCACTTCCGGTAAAGCACAGGATGGCGAGGCTAAAACAGGCGTTCCGCAAGCCATAGATTCAAGAACCGGCAACCCAAAACCTTCACCATCAATTGACGGCATGATAAAAATATCTGCGGCTTGATATCTTTTGATAACTTCATCCTCTGGCACGTATCCGAGAAATGTAACCGAATCTGAAATATTCAAAGACCTTGCTAACTCTTCCAACTCGTTACGCAAGGGGCCGTCCCCGCCGATAATGAGTTTAGCGCCTGGAATACTATCTTTGAATAACTTAAACGCCTGGATCAAATTCCCAATGCCCATTCGAGCCTGCAATCCACGAAGTGTGTAAATAACAAAGTTATTGGAGCCAAAACCCAATTTCAAACGTTCTTTACCTTTATCGACAGGCAATATGAACTTGTCCATATCAATCCAGTCAGGCACGATCCTAAGCTTTGAAGCCAGCGCTTCTTTATCAGCAATGCGAACAAGTGTATATTCTGAAATACAATGGATTTTTGAGCTTCGGGCATATACTGAGTTTTCAATATGAGTCATCATTTTTTCTTTTAAACTCGGTTCCTGGGGTAACCGGCCCAACATTTTATGATGATAAATCATCGGATCATGAACAGTAAATATTTTATTGACTTTCTTGGATAGGTACTTACTTAAAAAATAGTAAGTCATATAATCGTGCCCATGGAGAATATCCGGTTCCTGTTTACCAAAATGCCGCTTCCAACCACGCCAACAATTATCCATCATGGTCACAAAATTGAGTACTGAACTACTCCGTCGCTGAAAAGCGAATGTGTAAACAGGCACACCTTCCAATTCGTAGGATTCATATTTGAGGCTCGGACAATATAGCACGGTTTCATACCCATACTTGCGCAAACTTTTTGCGTGTGTAAGCGCAACCACCTGTAATCCACGCTTTTGTCTGGGGTCGGCTGAGGATAGAATTGTGACTCTTTTCATTGATCCGTATCTCCTATGAAGAAATTAACGACGATATCCATCGAATTGGTTTAAAAATATCGACGACATCGATAAGACCATCAATTACTTCCCAATGATTATTATAATTGTAGGTGTGCAACCTTTGGTTGTTTTGATACCACTCCGGTCCAATCTCAAATAATTGTTGCTCTACATATTCCGTTTCTGTCAGGCGGGTAATCTCATTAACCATAACCGATGCTCCGTATTGTAAAGAACAATTTTGGGACGGTCTGACTATTTTTCCATCGTGAAAAAAGATATTGCCAGCCGGACGAGCAGTTCGAGGATCTTGATTGACCGGATTGCGCCTATGAGGTTGCCACTCACCAAACAA
>JAGGAA010000041.1 GCA_017889675.1 Bacillota bacterium
CTTTATACGATTTTTTGCAAAAAAAAAGAGTAGGGTACATTTTCTGTACTCTACTCTTCAGAGAATTTTATTATATTTTTCTTAACTTAATGACATTGGCCAGCGAACTGGCTGTTTTTTTATTTGTTGCGCAGAAACCGCCAAACTCGAGCGCTCGTATTGCGCACACGGCGAAGTGGTGCAATGCTCACTCGTATGCGGGGTTTCATATCTTTTTGTAAGCCAAAGTCGCCGCGCATAATGTTGGTTGTCCTAGTTTTATCGGGCTTCAAAAAACTTTTTAAAACAGTAAGTGCTCTATCAGGACGGGTATAATCACCAAAGGTAAAAATGTCAACAGCTACATAGCGCTGTTCGGGAAAGGTATGAATACTCATATGACTTTGGCCTAGCAAGGCAATAACTGTCAGACCTTGCGGCTCAGTTTGATGACCGACTAAATCCAGTACTTCCAGATTAGTTTCTCTGATTGCTGTTAGCATAGCGGTTTTAATAAATTCGAGGTTATTAAGGTGGTCATAGTTACAGCCGTACATATCAATGGTTAGATGTCTCCCAATGCATGTCATGATGGTTCGCCCCTTTATGAAAAATCGTGATTATATACAGCGGTAAGTGAACATAATTTACTTATAATAGAAAATAGTAATCTACCATTATAAGATGAGATTTATACAATTTTACATTATAGTTAGATTGTACACGAATGTAAAGAGTTATTTGATAATTTCGTAATAAATCCACATATTAATTATTGAGACATAATAATTAGTAGCATTACCTAAACTGCAGCAGGAATTATTTGCATAGACAGTGAAGAGAAGAGTTAAGTAATTAGGTAGTAAGAAAATGTCAAAACATGGAAGGAGTCGAAAATTAATGAATACGGTTAAACTATCAGACAATGTGTATTATGTCGGTGCGGTCGATTGGAATCTTCGCGATTTCCACGGTTATACTACACCGCGGGGGGTAACCTACAATTCGTACCTTATTATAGATGAAAAGGTATGTCTTATTGATACTGTTAAAGCCCCTTTTGCGCAGGAATTGCTAGACCGTATTAGTGAAATTATTGACCCGAGCAAAATTGACTATATTATTACCAATCACATTGAACCAGATCATTCCAGTGCTCTGCCAGTGGTAATGACCAGAGCGCCGCAAGCCAAGGTGCTATTGACTGAACATGGCCGTACTGGTATTATTAAGCATTACCAGCAAAATTATGATTTTCAGGTAGTTAAAGAGGGAGATGTGCTCGACCTTGGCCGCAACAAGCTGCAATTTGTACCTGTACCTATGCTGCATTGGCCTGATTCAATGATTAGTTATTTGACAGGCGAACAAATCTTGTTTTCTAATGATGCTTTCGGACAGCATATATCTACA
The DNA here is from genome assembly GCA_017889675.1 of Bacillota bacterium. Classification (GTDB taxonomy): domain Bacteria; phylum Bacillota; class Negativicutes; order Sporomusales; family Sporomusaceae; genus Sporomusa. The sequence continues at coordinate 1,393 of JAGGAA010000041.1, forward strand.
ACCAAACGCTTTGATGATGAGAATGATCTTTCTGAGCTGCTTTATGAAGCTGAAAAATATTACGCGAATATTCTTCAGCCTTTTGGTAAAATGGTAGTAAAAGCAGTAGATAAGCTAAAAGAATTGCCGATTAAGGTGATTGCTCCCAGCCATGGAGTAGTGTGGCGTAAGCATATTTCTGATATAGTAGCTAAATACCAGGACTGGGGCCGAGGTAAGACGGTGGGGAAAGTGATTATTGCTTATGATAGTATGTGGGGAAGTACTGAGCGCATGGCGCGCCAGATACTAGATGGGGTAGCAAGTACTGGTGTTACAGGCAAGCTTTACAAGATGTCAGCAGCTGACAGGAGTGAGGTTGTCCGGGATATGTTAGCGGCAGGCGGTGTACTAATTGGCTCACCTACTTTAAATAACGGTATGTTGCCTACTATGGGCGCTTTAACTATGTACCTTAAGGGGTTGCGGCCAAATGGGAAAATTGGGGCGTCATTTGGTGCCTACGGCTGGGGCGGCGGTGCGCTGAAGGCAATGGAGGAGATGCTTACTAGCAGTGGGATAGCTGTTGAACAGCCAGGATTATCGCTTAAATGGGTACCGGATGCTGATGAATTGGATAAATGCTTTGAATTTGGTCGCGAGTTTGCGCAGAAAGTATTGACTAGAATCTAACTGGTTAGGCAGTGCTGCTAGAGCGCTGCCTTTCTACATACTGTAGCTGTGGTGGAAGCACACTATATATGCTTTTATAATGGTGGAAAAACTGAAAAAGAAGAATTAGGAAATGGAGAAAGAATAATGGAGATTATAACTAAAGTATTTTTGCGAAAAGGGGCCCAACATCGGGTGGAAAATGGCCATCCTTGGGTATACCAAAGTGAACTTGATTATATTGACGGCGACTTTCAGCCTGGAGATATTGTTGATGTATATAACTTTCGCCAGCGGTTTATTGGGCGTGGCTATATTAATCCTCGTTCCCAAATCATTGTACGCCTGTTGTCACGCCAACAAGAACCTATTGACCGCGACTTTTTTAAGCGGCGTATTGAGACTGCTTGGCACTATCGGCAGACTTTTTTGGCAGAGCCGGAGTATTGCCGGTTAGTGTATGGTGAGGCTGACTTTCTGCCAGCCCTCATTATTGATAAGTTTGGCAAATATATGGTTATGCAGACATTATCCCTGGGGATTGATGTTCATAAAGAGACCATAATATCAGTATTGGAGGAGTTGTTTTCTCCTGAGGGGATCTATGAACGTAATGATGTGCCTGTGCGTAAGCTAGAGGGTTTGGATATGCGCAAAGGCTATCTCAAGGGCAACTTTCCCACCAAAATTATTGTAAAAGAGAATGACATTCCTTTTTATGCTGATGTGGAAAATGGGCAAAAAACTGGTTTTTTTTATGATCAACGGGAAAATCGACGGTTCTTAGAACCTATTGTAAAAGATGCTGAAGTATTGGATTGTTTCTGCCATACTGGTTCATTTGCCGTACATAGTGCCTTGTATGGGGCTAAGAGCGTGCATTCTATTGATATTTCGGATGATGCGATTGCATTGGCTAAGGAAAATGCTGAAATGAACGGTGTTAGCGAGCAGTGTAATTTTGAGTTGGCTAACGCCTTTGACGCTCTAAGGTCTTTGGTGGAGGAACACCGGCAATATGATGTTGTAATTCTTGATCCGCCGGCGTTTACCAAGAGTCGTAGCAATATCGAGGGAGCGGCTCGTGGTTACAAGGAGATAAACCTACGCGGGCTTAAGCTGACGCGGCCAGGAGGTTATCTAGTTACCTGCTCATGCTCTTATCATATAGATCGGGACTTATTTAAAGCGATTGTTGTTGACGCTGCCCGGGATGCGAAACGTGTCATCCGTGAAGTTGAGTATCGGACACAAGCCAAGGATCATCCCATTTTACCAGCGGCGGCGGAAACTAACTACCTTAAATTTTTAGTCTTGCAAGTGGTTGAATGATGCGATGATGCCTGATAGAGCAATAGTTATGAAACAAGAGATATTTAACAATAAACGATAATTATTAACGCTTATGCTTTAATTTGCCATCTAAGGAGTATTGCAAAATAAAAAAAAATAAAATAGAATAAAGTCAAAAGGTCAATTAAAGTCAAAGTGCGAGAAGGGAGGTGGGAATTTGAACAATTTAGCCGATGTGATTGAACAATGGATTTTGCGACAGATGGCAAGCGAGCAAGACGAAATTATTATGCTGCGGCGCAACGAGATGGCAGAAGAGCTTGCCTGTGCACCCTCGCAAATTACGTATGTCCTTAGCACCCGCTTTACCATTGAACGCGGCTTTATTGTCGAATCACGACGCGGTTCCGGCGGCTTTGTCCGTATTGCCCGCATCCCGGTGCAAACCATCGTATATCAAGATGCCGCTAATCAAATTGATGAAACAATAAGCTTAGAAGAGGTAAAAGTCATTGTCGCCCGTTTGCGAAGTCATAACCTCATGACTAGTCGCGAAGCTGCGCTTGTGTGCAAATGTTTTGCTGTGGTGTATGAGCGAATTCCCGCCCAAGAGCGAGTACCGCTATTAAAGTCATTATTAATGACCTTAGCTAACCAAAATGAAGTATGAGTGCGGAGGCAAAAGAATATGTTATGTGATGAATGTCAAAAAGAGCCCGCCTGTGTGCACATTACTAAAATTATTAACCAGCAAAAGATTGAGAAACATTTGTGTGAGCAGTGTGCGCAAAAATCGGGCGAAATCATGGGTAAAGGGATAAATAATATTTTTGGCAACAAGTTTTCTGTTCACGATTTTCTGAAAGAAATGTTTGATTATACCTTGCCGGAGAATGCCTGCCCAACACTTGAACCTGTATGCTCAGACTGTGGTCTTAGTTATAGTGAGTTTTGCCATAGTGGCAAATTTGGTTGTAGTGGTTGTTACCAGGCATTTGCTGGGCAATTGGAGCCGTTAATTAAGCGTATTCACGGGACCGCAGCGCATACTGGCAAAGTACCTAAACGCAGCGGTAGGCGGTTTGGCGTAGAGCAACTGATTAAGCGCTTACGTCATGAGCTAGCGCAGCATGTTACGCGTGAAGAATATGAACAGGCAGCTCAGCTTAGGGATGAAATAAAAGTACTGGAGAGACAGCTTGCTGGTTCTGACGCCAGCCAAGAGTAAGGGGAGGGATGCTAGATGGCTAACATTTTAGAAAACCTGCTAAGTGAGCCACTTACGCCCTGGCTTAGTGGTTCAGGTCCAGAAGGGGAAATTGTGCTTTCCAGTCGGATTCGCTTAGCTCGCAACCTAAACAACCAGCCTTTTCCCGGCCGGGCCTCAGTTGCTAAACTTGGTGAAATAGTAGCTGAGTTAACGGCCATTCCAGCCGACCTTATGGCAGACGATGGGCACGAATACGCTTTTATCGAGCTTGAAAAAATATCACCGTTGGCTAGATATGTCCTTGTGGAAAAGCATATTGTTAGTCCTAATCATGTTGTCAAGCCTGAGAACCGAGCGCTTATTGTCCGCGATGATGCCAGTGTCAGTATTATGGTTAATGAAGAAGATCACCTGCGCTTGCAATGTTTGGAGGCGGGTCTTAATCTGAAAGACGCATTTACAAAAGCGACTACGGTGGATGATATTATTGAGAACAAACACGGCTTGGCCTTTATGGAACATATTGGATATTTGACAGCCTGTCCTACCAATATTGGTACTGGTTTGCGGGCATCGGTTATGATCCATTTGCCAGCTTTGGCAATAACCAAACAAATGGGGACAATGGTGGCTATTGCAACTCAGTTAGGGCTAACTGTCCGTGGTTTATACGGCGAAGGAACAGAGGCAACAGGTAACATTTTTCAAATATCAAATCAGGTTACCTTAGGTCGTAATGAACAGGATATTATCAACAACCTTAGTAGTGTTGTTAAGCAAATTGTTGATAAAGAACGAATGGCGAGAAGCCTTCTTAGGGACGAATCACCAGATGCACTTGCTGACAGGGTGTGGCGAGCTTATGGGGTACTGCGGTACGCACAAAGCCTGTCAGCATCAGAAGCCTTGGCACTCTTAAGTGAGGTGCGGCTGGGGATTGATTTGGGAGTGATTGACGAAGCACCTGCTGCGGTATTTAATCAGTTGTTGGTGACAACGCAACCTAATTTTCTGCAAAATCTGTCGGGAGAGGTTGCTTTGAATCAAGCAGAGCGCAATAAATTCCGGGCACAACTAGTGCGGTCAAGTTTGCACGGAAGCTAATACAAAAACACGGTGAGGTCAAAAAGGAGGTAAGTACTTATGTTTAATAGATTTACAGACAGAGCCCGCAAGGTGTTAATACTGGCGCAGCAAGAAGCGGCTCGTTATGGTCATGGTTATATTGGCACAGAGCATTTATTGTTGGGGTTGCTGCGGGAAGGTGAAGGAGTGGCTGCCAAGGCTTTGAGTTCATTGGGGTTGGAGATAGCTTCTGTACGGGTTCAGGTGGAAAGTATTCTTGGTAAGGGGCAGGAACAGACCAGTGATATTGGCTATACGCCACGCGCGAAAAAGGTCATTGAATTGGCAATGGAAGAAGCATTGCGCCTAGGCCATAATTATGTGGGGACAGAACATATTCTTCTTGGGCTCATCCGCGAGGGTGAGGGAATTGCGGCACAGGTACTAGCAGGCTTGGGTGTAGATATTAATCTTATGCGGCAGCGAGTTATTGAGCTGTTAGGAGGGGGCTATTCGATGTCAGGACAGGCACCACAGCCCAAATCTAAAGCTGCTGGCGGTCAATCGTTGTCAGGTAGTAATGGAACACCGCTTTTAGATGAATTTGGCCGCGATCTGAATAAAATGTCCCAGGAAGGAAAAATTGATCCGGTGATTGGCCGAGCTGCGGAGATTGAGCGGGTAATTCAAATCCTTTTACGGCGGACCAAGAATAACCCGGTACTCATCGGTGAACCTGGCGTTGGTAAAACTGCGATTGCCGAAGGCTTGGCCAAACGTATTGTCGAAGGGCAGATGCCGGAGATTCTGCGTAATAAACGGGTAGTGTCGCTTAATATGGCATCTATGGTTGCTGGCACTAAGTATCGTGGTGAATTCGAAGAACGTTTAAAAAAGGTAATGGATGAAATTCGAGAAGACGGCAATGTAATTTTATTTATTGATGAACTGCATACCCTCATTGGTGCTGGTGCTGCCGAAGGGGCCATTGATGCTGCTAATATTTTAAAGCCAGCGCTATCCAGAGGGGAACTGCAGGTCATTGGTGCTACGACGCTTAATGAGTATAAAAAATATATCGAGAAAGATGCTGCTTTAGAACGGCGTTTCCAGCCGATTACTGTGGGTGAGCCTAGTGTTGAAGATGCCATTGACATTCTAAAAGGCATTAGGGACAAATATGAAGCTTTTCACCGGGCGCAAATTACCGACGAGGCCATTGATGCTGCAGTAAGGCTTTCGCATCGCTATATTTCAGATCGGTTTTTACCGGATAAAGCCATTGATCTTATGGATGAAGCTGCTTCGCGCGTACGGCTGCAGGCATTTTCTGTTCCGCCTGATGTCAAGGAAGTGGAAAAACGCTTAGAGCAGGCACGCACAGAAAAGGAAGCAGCTATTGCCTCTCAGGAGTTTGAACGGGCTGCAAAACTGCGAGATATGGAACAGCAAATTCGAGAAGAACTGGAAACCAAGCAGAAAGAGGCCAAACAGCGAGGCAATGAACGCATCGTTGTATCAGCTGATGATATTGCCCATGTAGTTGCTACGTGGACGAAGATTCCGGTTAAAAAATTAGCCGAAGAAGAATCAGAACGGTTACTAAAGTTAGAAGAAATTCTGCATAACCGGGTAATTGGCCAGCATCAGGCTGTGCAGGCAGTAGCCAAAGCGGTACGCCGCGCCCGGGCCGGTCTTAAAGATCCGAAACGACCTATTGGCTCGTTCCTGTTCCTGGGGCCGACAGGGGTTGGCAAAACTGAATTGTCTCGCGCTTTAGCGGAAGCCCTATTTGGCGATGAAACGGCCATGATTCGTCTGGATATGTCTGAGTATATGGAAAAGCATACAGTATCACGTCTTGTTGGAGCGCCTCCTGGCTATGTTGGCTATGAAGAAGGCGGTCAGCTGACTGATGCTATCAGGCGGAAGCCCTTTGCGGTCATTCTTCTGGATGAGGTTGAAAAAGCTCATTATGATGTGTTCAATATGCTGCTGCAAGTACTGGAAGATGGGCGTTTGACTGATAGCCAGGGCCGGACTGTTGACTTTAAAAATACTGTAATTATCATGACTTCAAATATTGGCTCGCAGCATTTGAAAAAGGACGCTGCTGGCTTGGGTTTCCTCTCTGACGAAAGAGCTATGGCTAATGATGGCGAGGCCGCTAAAACCCGGGTACTTGATGAGGTTAAACGGATATTTAGACCGGAATTTTTAAACCGGATTGATGAGATTATTGTCTTCAGCAGTCTGACAGACGAAGATTTGAAACAGATTGTAGAAATTATGCTTAAAGAGGTAGCTATTCGTTTGACAGCTGCTGATTTAAGCCTGGAATTAACGGAGACAGCCAAAAACGAGCTATTAAAAGAGGGGCGTGACCATGCTTTTGGCGCCCGGCCGCTGCGTCGTGCTATTCAAAAGCTGATTGAGGATGAGGTTTCGGAGATGATTATCCGTCAATCCATCGCTGCTGGCGATACTGTAATTGTTGATACCGACGACGTTGGTAAATTAAAGTTTGCGAAAAGGGCATGATTAGCAGGAATATTGCTCTATAAACGCGAAAAAGCACTCAAAATGAGTGCTTTTTCGCGTTGGTTTGGCAGATAAGGCTATACTGCACATCATAGGTGATGCATATAATACATTCTGGTACTACATTCTTATAGGTACTACATCAGAGGAGAATGATTTTGTCTAAAGTTAAAACCAAGTTTGTTTGTCAACAATGTGGTTCAGAAGCAAGTAAATGGCTGGGGCGCTGTCCAGGCTGCGGTGAATGGAATACCATGGTGGAAGAGGTTATGGTTAAAAAGTCGGAAACACGACTGGCTGGTATGCCGGCTGCGAAGCC
>JAGGAA010000284.1 GCA_017889675.1 Bacillota bacterium
AAGGTTATGTAACATTTGGCACAAATGAGCTAATAAATGCGTTGTATTCTGATAAGCGGTTTAGTGTTAAAGGTGGTCCTGAGAAAAGTGACAACTATACTGTGAGCATCATAAGGAAGAATAAAAAGGGGAATAACTAATCTCGTTAATACCTGCTTGGGGGCTTTGATTTAGATTTCCAACCCATTTTTTCGGCTTCGTTCATTGCAGCACCTACTGCTAGTTCATCACAACGTTCATTCATTGGGTTGCCGTGATGGCCTTTAACCCAGTTCCAAACTACCTTGTGAAAACTATTTAGCCGGTCCAGTTCTTGCCAAAGTTCTTTGTTGAGAACCGGGCTGCCGGCCTTGGTTATCCAGCCGTTTCGCTTCCAGTTTTCCACCCAGCCTTCAGCAAGGCCCTTGCGCAAGTATTGGCTATCTGTATGGAGCACAATACTGGTCGGCTTATCAAAAAAACGGAGTGCTTCAATGGCAGCCTTCATTTCCATACGGTTGTTGGTGGTTGATGGCTCTGATCCAGCGATTTCCTTGATTAACGTGCCAAGCTGGATAACCGTGGCGTACCCACCAGGACCACCAGGATTTTTCAGGCAAGAACCGTCAGTATAAATAATGACGCTGTCATCATCATAGGCTCTTTGCTTTTGCGGTGGAACAGGAGACGGACTTGTTTTGGCGGTTTTGGCTTTTGCTAGCTTTGAAGGTAGCGAGATATTGCGCGGTGGCAGGGCGCCAGTGAGAAATTCGTTAGCTTCGCTCTCGGTGGCAAAGCCCTTATAAGCAGCTTTGGGGTAGCCATCTACCTGCTCCTTGCATTCGTCCCAGGTCCGATAGATTCCAGGAACACGTCCTGTTTTTACAGCGTAGAAATGTTTAGCCATACTATCTCCTTTCAAGGTTTGGGGGTTTATTTATTATTATATGTTTAATTAGTAAGCATGTCCAAAACAAGATGTAAAAATAAAAAAAACAATATACATAATCGTCAATAGCAGGAAAGTGAAATTAAAAATGGAATATACAGAAAATAATGGGGCCTGGACTGTGACCTTTACTTTCCGGGTTTTATAAATATTAAAGGGGGTTAAACATGAAAAAGATCGTTATGGTTATTATGGCTTCAATGCTAGTAATGAGTTTACTGGCAGGTTGTGGCGGACAAAAATCAGCTGATCAGAAAGCTCCAGAGATATTGCGACAGGTGGTACAGCTGGGGTTTACTATCCTCTTGGTGGTGCAATTGCTGAAATACTGAACAAAAATGTTCCAGGGGCTAACGCTACAGCTCAAAGTACAGGAGCATCGGTAGCCAACATTAATATGCTTAAAGATGGTAAAGTTGAATTAGCCATGGTACAGAATGACACCGCGTATTATGCTTTTAAAGGCATCGAAATGTTCAAAGATAAACAAGTTGCTAATATGAGAGGTGTGTCTACTCTTTATAATGAAACCATTCAAATCATTGTGTTAGAAGACAGCCCGGTTAAAAGCATTAATGATTTGAAAGGCAAGAAAGTGGCTGTTGGCTCAATCGGTAGTGGAACTGAGGCTAATGCTCGTCAAATATTAGAGGCCTATGGCCTTGCATATGCCGATCTAGATCCACAATATCTTTCTTTTGGCGAAGCTGCCAATGGTTTAAAAGATGGTAATGTTGATGCTGCCTTTGTAACAGCAGGTGCTCCAACGGCGGCCATACAAGATATTGCGTTTCAAAAGAAGGTTAGATTGATTCCGGTAGAGGCTGACAAAGCAGAGGCCTTAATCAAAAAATATCCTTTTTATGCTAAACAGTTAGTAAAAGCAAATACCTATCCTGGGCAAGCAACAGATATTACGACTGTAGCAGTGAAAGCCATGTTAGTCGTTCCTGAGAGCATGGACGCTGAAACGGTTTACCAAATCACAAAAGCGATTTATGGTAACACTGATCGACTAAAAGCCGCTCATAAGTTAGGTGAAGGCATTACTAAAGAAAGTGCTTTGGAAGGTATGCCAATTCCTGTTCATCCTGGTGCGGAGAAATTCTTTAAAGAAAAATAAGATGTAGGAGCAAATAAAATGCCGGGATTACTTTTGGGGTACCTGGCATTTTACCCAATATTATGGTAAAGAACGTAAGTAAGCAAAAAAAAATTTTTGTGACTGGTTTTTGCTTGCTAATTGGTATTGTACTTTATTGGTGGTTTCTCCCACTAAAGATCGTGATAGCGACAGAGTCGGGGATTGCACTTTCCTTGCCTACCTATCCAGAAGATACTTTCAGTATAAGATTTACTCACTCGGTTCATAAAACACCAGTGTGGGAAAATTTTGTTGTTAGAGGAGTAGATGAACTTACTCTTACATCAACCGAATATCGGTCCTATGGTGTTGGGATGCCCTCGTTGCCTTCTGAAGGTGTATTTACTCAACTTGGAGATCGGTTTATATTAACAAATTTGAATCGCCCTTTCAGGCAAATACCAGTAAGGGTAGGTCCGGAGGCAAAATTATCCTTTATTCACCAGGAAAAGGAATATCCTCTTTACCAATGGTTTGATGCGGGGACGTTAGTGACTGTGAGCATCAACTATGATAACGAAGGAGTGCATAAATTGGCAGTTGAAGAAGAACAAAAACAGTTTGATGCAGATGAAATACTTAAAGAATTTGATTCAGAGGCTGATAAGCGAATCCTAACGGGTTTTGTTGGTAAGATTGTATCGGCCATTGCAATTTGTTTTACTCTCTTTCAGTTATATACTGCTTTTTTTGGCGTTCTTGATGCCCAATTACAGCGGGCCATCCATTTGAGTTTTGGTATGGGTCTGATTTTTTTACTGTACCCGAGTCGCCATAATTGGTCGCGGACCAGTATACATCCTTTTGATTTATTGTTAGCTATTGTTGGGGCAGCAGTGCCTATGTATGTTGTTGTGACATATCATCAACTAGTATTACGCGCGGGAACGGTGACTACCCTTGACTATGTAATTGGTGGTATTGGAATTGTAATGGTAATCGAAGGCTGTCGTAGAGTTGTAGGCAAGCCAATGGTTATTGTTGCGTTATGTTTTATCGCATATGCTTTTGCAGGGCCTTATCTTCCTAATATTTTAGCGCATAGGGGCGTTAGTCCCTCAGATTTAGTAGCACATTTGTATTTTACAACAGAAGGTATTTTTGGGATTCCGCTGGGTGTTTCATCCACGTTTATCTTTCTGTTCATCCTATTTGGAGCTTATTTGGAGTCAACCGGCCTGGGTAAATTTTTTATTGATATTGCCAATTCTATTGCTGGCTGGGCCAGTGGTGGACCTGCCAAAGTTACTGTTTTGGCTAGTGGTATGATGGGGACAATATCAGGCAGTTCAGTAGCAAATGTTGTGGGAGTTGGTAGTTTCACCATCCCCATGATGAAAAAACTGGGTTATGAGAAGGAATTTGCAGGTGGCGTTGAAGCTGCCGGGTCTACAGGTGGTCAAATTATGCCGCCCATAATGGGTGCTGCTGCTTTTCTCATGGCTGAGTTTATTGGAATTCCTTATCTTGATGTAGTGAAAGCTGCAGTCATACCAGCACTTTTATACTACACCGGAATTTGGATTGCTGTTCATCTTGAAGCCAAACGAAAAGGCTTAAAAGGTATTCCTCGCCATCAATTACCCAAACTTAAAGAGGTTTTTTTGAATCGTGGGCATCTTGCATTACCCTTAATTGCAATTCTATATTTGCTTGTGGATGGGCAGACGCCAACCAAAGCGGCCCTGTGGGGAATTGTTATTGCCATTCTTGCAAGTGCATTGCGTAAATCAACTCGTATGAAGCCGGGTCAACTGATTGAAGGACTAGAAAAAGGTGCCAAAGGTGTTCTAGGCGTACTTGTTGCCTGCGCTACCGCTGGTATTATTATTGGTGTTGTGACGAAAACTGGTGTAGGGCTAAAACTTGCTGGGGGACTCATTGAGTTAGCTGGTGGTATGCTGCTCCCAGTCATGTTTTTTACAATGATTACCTCCATTATTTTAGGAATGGGTGTGCCGACGACAGCAAATTATGTTATTACAGCAACTATTGCCGCACCGGCATTAATACAATTGGGCGTTCCGATCATCGCAGCCCACATGTTTGTATTTTACTTTGGTATCATTGCTGATATTACGCCTCCTGTTGCGTTGGCCGCTTATGCGGCATCAGGCATATCTGGTGGTAATCCCATGAAAACTGGGATTACGGCATCAAAACTAGCGATAGCAGCTTTCATAGTTCCCTATATGTTTGTTTACGCACCAGTGCTATTGATGGTTAAAGCTACTCCCGTAGAAGTTACTATGGCTGCTATTTCTGCAGTAATAGGGATGTTTGGCTTGGGGGTAGCGATGATTGGTTATTGGTATACAGAAGTAAGCGGGATCGTGAGAGTCATATCTTTCATCGGCGGATTAATGCTGATTGAACCAGGTTTGATAACTGACATCATTGGTATTGTGATACTTGTTGGCCTTTATTTTATCCAACGCAATAAAGCAAATGCACAGAAAAATCCTGCTACGTAGCTGGATTGAGTAAAGCCATCGAAGCTAAGTATTACTGATTATGCCCTGCAGTTTATTGACGAATAAGCTGCAGGGCATTCGTTATCAGGTAATCAGAGGATGCTATGATTACCTGAGTATTTTTGAAAGAGGTGTAACATGAGTAAGGTAAAGTTTGCAATAGTAGGGACCGGCTCAATCGTCCCTATCCATGCCCAGGCAATTTTAAGTATAGAAGATGCCGCGGTAGTCGCAATTTTTGGCCGCTCTGCCGCAAAAACGCAAGAAGTTGCCGGCAAATTTAATTGTGATTGCTACAATGACTATCAGGTAATGCTGACGAGAAGCGATATTGATGCCGTATCGATTTGTACGCCAAATGGGCTGCATGCGGAGTTGGGGATTCAAGCAGCGTTGGCAGGTAAGCATGTTGTTATCGAGAAACCAATTGATATTACCTTAGAAAAGGCAGATGCGCTGATTGAAACCTGCCAGAAACAAGGGGTTAAATTGGGAGTAATATTCCAACGACGCTATAGTGATGGTGTTATCGCGTTAAAGAATTTACTGGAACAGGGAAAATTGGGGGAATTAATTTTCGGCGGTTGTTATATTAAGTTATATCGGAGCCAGGAATATTATGATAGTGGTGCGTGGCGAGGAACAGGGGCTATGGACGGTGGTGGTGTTTTAATGAACCAAGGCATCCATTATATTGACATGTTGCAATATCTCGCAGGCGCGGTCGCTGAAGTTACCGGTCATTGCGGAATGTTTGGCCATACAGGGCTGGAAGTAGAGGATACCGCTTCAGCTGCCATCAAGTTTCAATCTGGGGCGTTGGGAGTAATTGAAGGGACTACCTGCGCCTACCCAGGCTTGGTTTCGCGTATCGATATCTACGGAACAGAAGGGAGTGCAGTCCTTGAAAATGAAGTACTTACTGCTGTTCAATTAAAATCGGGTTATGAATATAAAGCAGGAAGTACTACTGAAAACGCTGGAGTGAGCAGTCCGGATATTTCGTACGAATGCCATCGGCGCCAATTTCAGGAGATAATCACCGCCTTGAAAAATAATAGGGAACC
>JAGGAA010000285.1 GCA_017889675.1 Bacillota bacterium
TTTACCATAAACATGGTCGTACCAGCTGTTTCGGCAACAAAACCATTAATATCCAGCATGATTGGTTCATCGGCGTTTTGCCTATTACTTTCAATGCAGGCCATGATTTGATTAAGTTGGTTGCAACTATGGATTTTAGGATCTAGTAAATTAGGCGGATATCTTCTAAGGGAAGCCGTAATTAACTTAACTCCGTCCTTGTTCCAAACCGGTGGCTTATAATCTACACAAAGTACAATGGAAGGATTGGATATATTTAATTTAGGATTCATTCCTGTTATTTTTTTCAGTCCTCTTGTAACTTGCAGTCTCATATGAACATTTTCAGTAGTTGTGTTAGCGCGCAATGTCTTTAAAACAATTTCCCTCATTTGCTCCGGCGAAACGTGAAGTTTAATATCAATCGTTTTACATGATTCATATAATCTTTTAATATGCTCGTCTAACATAAAAACACGTCGATTATAGACGCGTATCCCCTCATAGACACCATCACCGTGTTGAAAACCGCTGTCATAAATTGAAATCATTGCCTTAGATTTTTCAACCAATTCACCATTTACATAACAAATTGTATTTTCCATTTTTTCTCTCCTCCATTTTTAAAATAATTATTTTGCTAAAAAAACTAAGACTATACTATTGACCAGTATTCACCTCCTAATATCTCGTTAAACGCAAAAAAATAGCTTTTAATAGAATAAGAAAAAACTCTTTTCTATTAAAAGCATCATTGCTTTTGCATCGTACTAAGCTTATTACCAATTTGAAGTTTTTCGTAATTATTTATTATAGCTACTGTTACTAAGAAATCCCCAATTACAGCATACTATTCGCTTTATAGTTTGTTCCTGAGCCTCGGCTTCCTCTAAATGGTTATGTGGTCACTACCAGTTGAGTTGATTATACACTATGTTAACCATATTTCGCAATATTATTTCAAAATATTTTCGTTTTTTTATGATATTAGCTATATTAACAGGCAATTTTCCACTAATTTAGTAATCAATTTGATAATTATCCAAAGAATTCTGTTGAAATATAATTATCAAGGCTTTATACTGGTAATAACCATATAACAACATCTTGAGAGGATGAATTATTTGCTATTTCAGGGTCATGCAAAGCCTCTACATGAGCAATTAAAAGATATTATAAAACAAAAAATAGTGATCGGAGAATTAAAACCCGGAGAAGTATTACCTGGAGAACGTCAATTAATTGATATGTATAAGGTAAGCAGGGTAACAGTAAGACAAGCAATTGGAGTACTGGTAAATGACGGAATATTATATCGTCAACAAGGAAAAGGAACCTTTGTGGCTCACAAACGGATAGAGCGTCCGTTAGCAAAATTATTAGGTGTGGCTGAAGAGCTCAAGATGGATAACCTAACTATTGATATTAGCGTAATTTCAAAGGGATTTATGCCTTCAATGCAAGCAATTCCGAAAGAGCTACAAATTTTCGATGATAAACCCCTATTCTATGTCACAAGACTAATAAAATCAGATGCACAACCGCTATTGATAGATCGCCGTTTCTTTCCTCAAAGTGTTGGTCTGATTGTTCAAAACCTAGATTTATCCAAAGATACTATACTGAATCAATTAGAACTATATGGCTTTAAAATCAGTCATGGAGTGCAGAGTATAAGTGCTGATAAGGCTAGTGCCGAAGATGCAAAATTACTTCACTATAAATCAGGCAAACCTCTGCTAGTAGCTAAAAGAACTATTTATGTTGAAGGTAATATACCTATCGATTATTCTTGTACCCATTACCGTGCTGATCGATATGAATATCGAATAGATCTTCAACGTAGTTCGTTATAAGGGAATTTAAATGTTTTGGGAGCAATTATGAATGAACAATGAGTTCTTATCTTTATTAATATACCTACCGCTTGGCTTCTGTATAGGCATACTTAGTGGTTGTTTTGGTATTGGTGGTGCATTTATTTTGACACCTACTTTAAGTGCACTAGGAATCCCAATAACCTATGCTGTTGGTACAGGACTTGCTTTTACTACTGGTGTATCTAGCCTTGCTAGCTATAAACACTTTTTTGAAAAAAATATTTCAATTAGGGCGACACTTTATATTGGGTTAATATGTTTATTAGGAATACGCATATCACAGCAATTAGTTATTCTGCTAGAAAACTTACATAAGGCAGACTTATTTATAAATGCAACCTATATTATTATGCTTTTATCTGTAGGGATACTGATGTATCGAAAAAATACAACTAACCCAAGCGCCGTTGCACCTCCATTAGAGGGCTCAAAACTGGACTTGAGAAAAATGCCGCCTTTAGTTAAAATTGATAAAGAACAAAGTGTCTCCATCTGGATGCTAATTTTCATTGGGTTATTTGTTGGTTTTTTACAGGGATTTATGGGAGTTGGTGGTGGATTTATCTTAGTACCTTTACTGATCTGGCTATTAGATATGAACCCACGCTTAGCAATCGGCACTAGTTTATTCACCTTATTACTAACCTCTATTTACGCCACTGTTCTATATTTTTTCTCTGGAAAAGTATTGCTGCCAATAGCTTTTATTTTAGTATTCGGATCCTTTTTAGGAGTAAATTTAGGCATTAGGATAATGAAAAACAGTACCGAAGGTCAACTTACAAAACAGTTGTCTTTATTTATATTATTAAGTACTATAGGCATAGCCCTACGAATGCTGAGTATGGTTACCTTCGCTCTTGTCTATACACTATCACTTATCGCATTTACTACGCTTTGGTTAATAGTTACCCATCGCAGCAAAATGTAATCAGTTTCATAATTTTATTTGCATGTGATAAATTTGAGCTGTCCATATAAGATAACCCCCTGTATTAGTATGATATTGGCTTGCAACACCATTATCATACTAACACAGGGGGTTTTTATTTCGCCCGCAGTAAAGAAGTTTGCAGATGAAGGTAGGTGATGCTTTTGCCAACACACCACCTACCTGCAAAAGTCTTTAACACGTTGAACATAGTATAGCTGCAACACATCACATTAATGAATCAGGCTCTGACAGAATTCCTTTTTGATTTCCGCCAACAAGCTGGCATTAGTAATTAAATCATAACCAGTTAAGGCCATGGCTTTAGCTGCGCGTAATAGCGCCTGATGAGCAGCAGGCGTAAACGTAGCTGCCGCCATTTCTGCGCCAGTAGCCAACGCTGCTGCCTGCGCACAATTTTTTACCTTCTTTACAACTTCATCCAGCACCTTACGTCTTCTCGCCCGCACATAGAATTGGGCAACAGCATATTCTGGCACAACATTGGCCGCTACCCCGCCTTTGGTAATAATACCGTGAATCCGCACATCAGAGGTAACATGCTGGCGCAGCGCATTGGTAGCATTAAAGGTCTGAATAACCGCATCCAAAGCGTTAATTCCTTTTTCCGGGGCAGATGCGGCATGACTAGTCTGGCCTTTAAACTCAAACTGAAGAGCATCCATAGCCAGTGATACACCACTGGCATGGGTTTTATTATGAGGGTGAACTAGTATCGCCGCATCAACCTCAGCCAAAATTCCATCACGAGCCATAGCTACTTTAGCACCCATGGTTTCCTCTGCCGGTGTTCCTAAGACAATTACCCGGCCACCAATATCGGCAAGCACCTTACTCAAACCAATACCGGCGCCAACAGCCATAACACCGATCATATTATGCCCGCAGCCGTGACCAATCTCCGGTAAAGCATCATATTCACCAAGAAAAGCAATCGTCGGACCAGCCTTGCCGGAATCATAGACAGCCTTAAACGCTGTTTCATAACCACAAATATTCATTTCAACTATAAAACTATGTTCACGTAACAATTCAGTAAGTTTAGCGGCAGATTCAAATTCCTGTAACCCTAACTCAGGGTTGTGACCAATTGCATCGCTAAGGGTAAACAATACAGCTTGTAAATGATCAAGTTCTTGCATGATTTGATTTTTCATCATCATGTCAGCTCCTTATATGTCCTAGAACGGACCCCATTTCATCAAAATGGCAGGTGTAATCGCCAATATACACAAAACAAAAAAAACAACCTGCAGCGGCAGTACCCATCTGGCCCATTTCGACCAAGGGATACCCGCCATGCCTAAACAGCCCATCAGCACGCTGGAGGTAGGGAAAATCATATCAGTAAATCCGTTGCCGAACTGATAAATAAGCACCGTAGTCTGCCGGGTTATTCCGACCAAATCGCCCAAGGAGGCCATGATTGGAATGGTGAGCGCAGCCTGGCCGGTACCGGAGCTAACAAAGAAGTTAATGATCATCTGCACCACAAGCATGGCATACCCGGAAATCAAGGTTGGCAGACCAGCAAGGGGAGCTGCCAGCGAGTTTAGAATGGTGTCAATAATCTTGCCATCAGTA